>JANMTH010000272.1:0-12180 GCA_031390305.1 Thermoflexaceae bacterium | reverse complement strand
ACCGGCGGCTCAGCGTCGATCCGCACGTTGAGGTTGAACCCACCGCCGATGTCTGCCCATGCGGCCCCGCGCGCGACGCGGTCGATCAGGGCCGAGACGGCCGGGTCATCTGCGCTGGCTCTAGGTCCGAACCAGCGCGGCAAGGGAGGGAGAGAGGTCGAAGCTTCAATTCCGGTCATGGCAATGGCCCACCAGCGTAACCGCCCTCACCCCCGGGTAGGGATTCTGCTCTCCTAGTGCGCTGGGCGAGGGGAGCCATCCAGGGCTGGCGTTCGCGCTCACTTACCGTGAACTCGCTCGACCTAATACTAGCGGATGGTCCCCGGGTCCCCAGGCCTCAGCGGGTTGGTGAACGTTCTGCCCGCGTCCGTAAGGCCGGCGGTGAGGTCGTCGCCGGCTGGCTTCTTGCCCTCGCGCGCCCAGGCGACGAGGTCGTTCCAGGCGGCGGTGTACTCGGCGTCGCTGAAGGTGCAATGGCCGCCCGCGCGGATGACGCGTTGGACGAGGAGGTCCGCGCTGCCGGACGCGGCCGCCCGTTGGCCGTAGATCCGCTCCTGGGTGATCGGCACGAAGAGGTCGCCGGTGGTATGGAGGGTGAGGAGCGGGTCGCTGATCTTCCCGCTGGTCGGAGCGGCGTCCGGGAACTTTGCGGGGTCGCGAACGGTCGCGTCCGCGGCCAACCGGCGGACACGAGCGTCGAAGGCGGCGTCGCTCTCGCCAAGGCCGACGTCGATGTCGTAGACGTGGCCAGCGTTCGTGGCGGCCGCGCCCACGGCACTGCGCCGGTCCGGGTCGGCGAGGAGGATGAGGAAGTTCTGTTGGAACTGGGCCGATAGGCCCTCGATGAAGAAGGGCCGGGGGCCGCCAGTGAGGTTGCGGACGGCGCTGACGAAGAGCTTGCCCTTCGCCGTCGGCGCGGCGGGAGTTCCAAGGATCGGGGGCAACGTCAACAGCGCGGCCCCGAGCTGCTGCGCTCCCGAGCCGAAGGGGAGGGCGACGCCGCCCGCCGCCTCGGCCAACATCGCCCAGGAGACGAGGAGGTCGATCTCGTCGATGCCGGCGACGGCGCCGCAAACGGCGAGGCCGCCATCGAAGCGGTCGGGATAGCGTTCGAGGAGGAGGGTGACGACGTGCCCGCCCATCGATTCGCCGAAGAGGAGGACGCGCTTCGGTTTGCCGACGCGGGTCTCGAACTCGACGAGGAGCGTCATCGTGTCGTCGGCGCCGATGCCGGGTACATACTGGTTTTCGCTGTAGCTGCTGGCGGCCCAGGCGAAGCCGCCCTCGATGAAGAGCCGGCGCATGGGGCCAAGGGGGTTGGAGACGGACACGGTGTTGCCTTCGAGCCGCACACCGTGGGCGTAGAGGACGAGGTCGCCGTTCCAGGCGTCGGGGACTTCGATGCGGTAGCCAGCACGTCCGAGTGAGCCGAAGAGGGCCTTCGCTTTGGGCAGCGGCTCGAAGGCCGGCGGGGTGATCGTGGTGCGGGCGCCGGTGGATGTTCCGAGCGGGCCGGTGCGGTCGCGGTTGTTGAAGGTGGCGGATGGTGACGCGGCAGGCGAGGGGGCGGGGGCGGCCGTCGGGGAAGGGGTGGCCGTCGCTCCGGCGGTTTCGGCCGCGCCCGTGGTTGGGGGGGCCGTGGGCGCGGGGCCATCCTTCGCCGAGCATGCCGCCAAGGCGAGCGCCGTGAGCAGGGCGAGGACCAGGCCGAAGCGCCGGACGGGTGAGGATCGCATCGGAGCCGAGTTTACTCGTTGGCGGGACAGGGCGCGGTTCAGGGATTAGCGGCCGAAGAGCTTGCCGAGCTTCCCGGCAAGCTCGCCGAGGTCGCCGCCGGCGAAGTTGCCGAGGAGGGCGGTGATCTGTTCGGGGTTCTCTTTGAGGAACCCGAGGACGGCATCGACGGCCTTCTCGGCGACTTCGGGCGAGATGCCGGCGCGTTCAGCGACGATTTCGATGATCTTGTCCATGAGTCACTTCTCCGTTTGTTGGGGCAGGCGGGCGGTCAGTATACCCAGACGAGGTCGAACCGAATGATCGAAACGTCCGTCTTCGTAGGCTTGACAATTTTGCGTTCGAAACGCGAAGGATCGACCTCGGCCATTTCGGACAGTTGGCGCTCGATGTCGGCGATTTCGGACTCAAGCACGTCCTTGCGGCGTTCGGCCGTGCCTTCCATGCGGGATTTCGTAAGGACCGTGCCGACGCCGGTGACGCGCCGTTTGCGGCCGCTGAAGATGCTGATGTTCGAAAGGATGGAGGTGCCCAGGGAGGCCCATTTCTCGAGCTTGCGGCCGCTCGCTTCCTGGGACCTGATCTGGAGTTCGGAGCGCTTCTTCGTGAGCCGGGCTTCCAGGGCCTGGCGCTTCGCGGAAGGGGCCTGGACGGCGCGGATGCGAAGGGCGAAGGCGTATTCGTCTTCGCCCGGGTGGCCCCATGTCTTCGTCTGCGGGTCGTAGAGGAGTTCCACCTGGAACTTGTCGTCGAGCCTGTCCTTGAGGACGCGTTCGACGGGCCGGGAGCCATCATCCGTGATAAACAGCGGAAGGTCGGCGAAGGTGATGCCGGGGGGCATCGAGCCCTCGAAGGCGCCCTCATCGATCTCGATGGGATCGCTCTCGAGGATTTCGCCGGGGGCGATGCCGGGGCTGAGGGCGAAGGCCATCTGGTGGACGCTTTCGGCGGTGGAGAGGCCCGCCGCCTTGTAGCGCACCCCGGCGCGGACGTAGATGTAGGGGTGTGCGACGTTGCCGCCGTGGCGGCGGAAGTAGAGGCCGCGGAAGGGTGGCGGCAGGGGCGGAGCGACGACGGGCGGCGGTCCCGATTCTGTCCGGGGCGGGCGTTCGGCGGCGGGCTCTTGTGAGGCGGAGAGCGGCTTCTCCGGCTCCTGTTCGGGGGCGCCGGCGCCGCGCAGGGCCCGGATTTCGTCGCGCGTTATCGGCCCGCGAAGGTAGGACATGGCCCAGCGCGAGTGGACCAGGGTAGGGGCCTTGCGGTGGATATCGTGGATCAGGAAGACGCGCTTCTGGACGCCGCCGATGAGGTCGTCGAAGCTGAGGCCGCTGGCCATCTCGGCGAGGGCGGCTTCGATCCCTTCGCGGACGCGGCGCTGGTCCTGCTCGGTCTGGAGGCGGCCGATGGCCCAGAAGCCCATGTTCGCGAGGCCCTTGTAGTCGAGGTCGACGGGGTTTTGGGTGGAGAGGAGGACGCCGACGCCGTAGGCCCTGGCCTGCTTGAGGAGGGTGAGGAGCGGCTTCTTGGTCGGCGGGTTCGCGGTTGGGGGGAAGTAGCCGAAGATCTCGTCCATGTAGAAGAGGCAGCGGAGTTCGCTGGTTCCTGGCTGTTTTCGCATCCAGGTCTTGAGCTTGTTGAGGACGAGGGCAGTGACGAAGATCCGCTGTTCGTCGTCGAGATGGGCGGTGGAGACGATGGTGAGCTGGGGGACGCCATCGGGCGTGCGCACCCAGCTTTCGATGTCGATAGGCTCGCCCTTGCGCCAGATTTCGAAGGGTGGCGAAGCGACGAGGTTGTTGAGCGCGAACATGAGCCCGTTGCGCTCCTTGCCTGGATAGAAGGATTCGAGGGGAAGGGCGCCGACGCGGCCGATGGGAGGGTTGGCTACCTGGGCGATGAGCGTTTCGAGGTCGAGGTCGTGGCCTTTGCGCCAGGCGGCTTCGATGAGGCTGAAGAGGAGGATGTATTCGCGGCTGCTCACCGGGTCGGCGTCGATCTTCACGAAGCCGAGGAGGGCGGTGACGATCGAGTCGATCTCGTCGCGGTACTCCTCTTCGTTCGCCTCGAAATCGCCGCCGGGCGCGGAGAGATCGTCGATGAGGTTGATGGGGATGCCGGCGCTGGCCCCTGGCGTGAAGATGCGGACGCGCCGGCTGTTGGCGTAGGCGGCGACATCGGCGGCGGCGAGCCCCCAATCGGCGAGGCCTTTCGCCCAGGTGGCGGCGGTATCGGCCGCGACCTGGGCGGGTGTCTTGCCTTCGCGGGCGGCTTCGTCGCGGTCGATCCAGGGTTCGAACTGGTCGGGCGCGAGGCGATCGAAGGCGAGGGCGAGGTTTCCCATGTCGCCCTTCGGATCGACGACGATCACGGGGATCTTCGCGCGCAGGGCTTCTTCGATCAGGCAAACGGAGAGGCCCGTCTTGCCGGAGCCGGTCATTCCGATGACGATCCCGTGGGTGGTGAGATCGCTCGAATCGAGGCGGAAGGGCTCGCCGAGTGAGCGATCGGTGGGGTTAAATGTCTTCCCGATGTAGAGGTCGGCCACGGCTGGCCCTCCTGGTGGGATACGGCCCGCTGGTGGCGCTGGCATGGCAGCGGCCGGCATAGGGCGGGGCGAAGGTAGCCGGGCCGCGCGGAGGGTTTTAGTGCCGGTGCAACTTAAGTCGAGCGAAGGTGGCCCGGCCGCGGCCCTCACCCCCCTGGCCCCCTCTCCCGACTCCTGCGTCGCGGGCGAGGGGGAGCTTACGACTGTGAACGTGAGCCACGAAGCCAGGTTGGAGCGGCACTAGTGTGTGACGGCGGCGGGAAGGGTCTTGGCTTCGGCCACCCAGGCTTCGACTTCGGCGAGGGTGGGCACGCGGCGGACGAGCTTCTTCGCTTCGTTCACTTCGAGCATCTTCGCCTGGAGGTTGTCGGCGCGGCGTGTAGCGAGCTCCTTGACGGTGTCGACGCCGGCGTTCTCGAGCAAGTCGGAGAACTCGGAGCCGACGCCCTTGATGCGGTAGAGGTCGGCGCGGTTCACCCATTCGAGCAGTTTGGAGGCGTCGATGCCGGTCTTCGCGGCGAGGCCGTTGCGGCCGGCGGCGGCGCCGCCAGCGGCGAGGAGGGCTTCGACAGTCTTCACGCCAGCGCTTTCGAGCTTCTCGGCGAAAACAGGGCCGATGCCCTCGATATCGATGATCTTGGTCACGAGCGTCTCCTTGTCGGCCGCGAATGACGCCGCAGCCTGGGGGGATTGTACGATCGCCAGTCGCATACGGACGATCGCCGGGAGGGCCCGGTAGGGCGCGGAGGCGATCACGGTTGAGTGCGGTGCGCCCCGGCCGCGGGATTCGCGCTCGCCGGAGGGCCGTCTCTTCGTTCGCCCCTTACGAGGGTGGTGCCCTAGAATTCAGGCGTCTTTGACCGTCTCAGCCGATGCGCATAAGGATGTCTGCCCGAATGAGTCTCGCACAGCGCCCAGCCGACCCAACGCCCGCGACGGGCACCAGCCAGCCGGGCCGGGGGACGCGGCTTCGCGCGTCTCTCGGCGGCTTCATAATCCCGTTCGCGGCGCTTGCGGGGATAGCGGCGCTGGAGACGGCGCGGACGGCGGACCGTGAGACGGCCCAACGCGAGGTGTTCTTCAACATCGAATACCCCGTGATCATGTACTTCATTTTCGGGCTTTCGATTGCGATCATCCTTGGAGCGTTCATCCAGCGGATGCGAATCTGGCGGCTGGGGAAGCCGCAGGGCGTGTTCGATCACCTTGGGGCGCGGCTGACGAACGCACTGACGATGGGGGCGGCGACGAGCCGGGTGAAGAACGACCGGTTCGCGGGGATCATGCACTGGTGCATCTACTCGAGCTTCGTGATGCTGACCCTTGTCACGATCCTGCTCGCGCTCGACGACTACCTGCCGCTGATCTTCGGACAGGGGGGCCGGGAACACGCCTTCCTGCTTGGGCCGATCTACCTGGGGTATAGCCTGGTCGGCGACGTGTTCGGGGTCGTCGGGTTGGTCGGCGTGGGGATGGCAGTCTACCGGCGTTACGTAGCGCCGCCGAAGAAGCTGACGTGGGACAGGCGGTCGCCGGAGGACGCGCTGATCGTCGGGGTGCTCGGACTGACGCTGTTCACGGGCATCCTCGTCGAAGGTTTGCGGATCGGCGGGGACGAACTGGCGGCGGGCAAGGAGAGCTGGGCGCGTTGGTCGCCGGCGGGCTGGGTGGTGGCGAAGGCGCTTTCGGGAGTGGGCGAAAGCACGTTGCTGGATATCCACAAGGGGTTCTGGTGGTTCCACATCGTGGTCGCGTTCGCGCTCCTGACGATGATGGCGTTGACGAAGTTCCGGCACATCGTGTTCGCGCCGCTGAACGCGTTCTTCAAGCGTCCCGGGGCGGGGCCTGCCTACCTGGCACCGATGGGCGACTTCGAGAAGCTGATGGAAGAGGGGAAGAGCCTGGGCGCTGGCAAGCTCCAGGACTTCACCTGGAAGCAGCTCTTCGACGCGGACACGTGCGTGCGCTGCGGGCGCTGCACTGAGGTGTGCCCGGCGTGGACGGCGGGGCAGCCGCTTTCGCCGATGGCGATCATCCAGGACATGAAGTCGTATATGAACCACGCGGGGCCGCTGCTGATCGCGGGGAAGGACCCGGCGACGGAGCTGAAGGCGGAGCTTGTTGGCGGCTATGTGAAAGAGGAGTCGCTCTGGGCGTGCCGGACGTGCATGGCCTGTGTGCAGGAGTGCCCGGTGATGATCGAGCATGTGCCATCGATCGTAGACATGCGGCGCTATCTGGTGATGGAGAAGGCGAGCGTGCCTTCGACGGCGCAGGCTGCGTTGCAGAACATCGAGCAGCGGGGCCATCCCTGGCGAGGGACGCAGCTCACACGGACGACGTGGATGGAGCAGCTTGAGGCACAGGGTGTGGACGTGCCGATCTACGACGGCAGCCAGGAGTATCTGTACTGGGTCGGCTGTTCGGGGGCGCTGGTGGAGCGGAACGTGCCGATCACGCAGTCGCTGACGAAGCTGCTGCTGGAATCGGGGACGAGCTTCGGGGTGTTGGGCCAATCCGAGACGTGCAGTGGCGACCCGGCCCGGCGGCTAGGGAACGAGTTCCTCTACGCCACGCTGGCCGAAGGAAACACGACGGCGTTCAACGAGCTCGGCGTGAAGCGGGTGATCACTTCGTGCCCGCACTGCTTTAACACCTTTAAGAACGAGTACCCGGACTTCAACGGCAAGTACGA
Organism: Thermoflexaceae bacterium; assembly: GCA_031390305.1. Lineage (GTDB taxonomy): Bacteria > Chloroflexota > Dehalococcoidia > Tepidiformales > Tepidiformaceae > JANMTH01. The sequence goes on along the minus strand of JANMTH010000272.1, from coordinate 5,206 downwards.
GGTGACGCACCACAGCGAGTTCCTGCAGACGCTGCTTTCGAAGGGGAAGCTGAAGCCGAAGGAGATGAGCGGCGAAACGATTACCTACCACGATAGCTGCTACATCGGCCGGGGGAACGGGATCTACGACGCCCCGCGCAAGGTCCTGGAATCGATCCCCGGTGTGAACCTGATCGAGATGCCGAGGACGATGGAGAAGGGGATGTGCTGCGGGGCCGGTGGCGGGAATATGTGGCAAGAGGAACAGGGCACGCGGGTGAACCACCTGCGGGCGGCGGAAGCGGCGAACACCGGCGCGAGCGTGGTGGCGACGGCCTGCCCGTTCTGCATCCAGATGTTCGAGGACGGGATCCCGGCGGTTCAGCCGGACGAGGAGAAGCGCTCGATCCGGGCGTACGACATCGCGGAGCTGCTGGAGGTGAGCGTGAAGCCGGCGGCGATGATGTTCGCGGACGGGGACGTGGAGATCCCACGGGGCGTGGTGTAGGGCTCGTGGGGGAGCTCCGCGACATCGACGCGCGGGACGCCATCCGGGCGCATCGTGACGCTATCCGCCGCTCGTGGCCCGGTAAAAATTGGTATCCTGAAGAGCGTGCTTCGAAAGGCTGACTTGAGCCAGGACCAGTTCGTGGCGCTGCTCGGGAGAAGAATGTGACGCAGTATGTGGTGGTTGTTCACCGGGCCGAAGAGGGCGGGTACTGGGTAGAGGTACCTGCGCTCGACGGGTGCTTCGCGCAGGGCGAGTCGCTGGAGGCCGCGCTGGAGGATGCTCGCGGAGCGATCGTCTCGCACCTCCAGGCGCTGGAGGAGTTCGGCGTCGTTGCGGAGGATGACAATGACGGACCAGCGCTGCTGATCACGACAGTGGCTGTAGCCTGAGCGTTCGCATCGCGGCCGGATGATTCACGGGATAATGGAAGAGCTACCGGAATCGAAGAGTATTCCCGTCGGGACGATGAGGGCGATCCTCCAGCAGGCCGGCCTCACGCGAGAACAGTTCCTTCGCTACCTGGGGAAAAGTCCGTAGCCATCGGCTAGAATGGCTCCATGGCGTTTGCGTACGCGGAGTATCACGACCTCGTGGAGGCGCTGCTGGCCCACCCGGAGTGGCGGGCGGAGCTGCGCCCGCTGATCCTCGGGGAGGAGTTCGCCGCGCTGCCGGACGTTGCCCGCCGCACGGATGCTCGGATCGCGGAGCTTACGGCCATCGTAGCCAGCCTCGCGGAAGCGCAGGGCCGGACCGAAGCGAAGGTGGGAGAACTCGCGGAAGCGCAGGGCCGGACCGAAGCCAAGGTCGAAAAGCTGACGGACCGGATCAATGACCTGGTCACGGCCATCAACAGCCTTAATGGCCGGGTGAGCCAGTTGGAGGGGTCGGAGCTCGAATCCAAGTACCATCACCAGCTCGCCAGCTATCTGGGCGACTTTCTGCGGCGCCCGAAGGCGATCTCGCCGTACGACCTGCCGCTGCTAATGGAGGCGGCCGAGCGGGGCGAAGTAACGGCGGCCGAGGTTCGCAGGATTCGATTGCTCGATGTCCTGGCGATCGGGCAGGAGCCCGGATCCCGCGAGGAAATGGTGCTCGCATGTGAACTTTCGTACACGGTGAACGTCGATGACGTGGACCGGGCGGAAGTGGCGGCGACGACGTTACGGCGAGTGGGGTACCGGGCGCGGGCGTACGTGGCGGGTTACCGGATCGGGGAGAGGGCGCAGGCGCGGGCGGATGAGACGCAGGTGGCGGTCGAGCTTCATCGGGCGCCGGCGTACGAGGCGGCCGTGACCCTGTAACGAGCGGCGGTCGCTAGCGAACGCACGTGGCCGCCCGTTCGAAGCTGACGAGACGCCGGATGAGGGCGTTGTAGCGGGAGTGTGCGGCGTCGCCATGTTGAGCGGCGAGGAGGCGGTAGAGCCGGTGCTCGGGCCAATCGGAGCCGGGGAGGTCGGCCGGCACCTGGAAACCGAGGCCACGAAGGCGGGGCGCGCCGATGCGGACAAGGAGGGCTGGCACGGTCTCGTATCCGGCCGCCAGGTCATGGAGGCCTTGCTCCACGAGTTCAGCGCCGGGCAACCCGGTCGTATCCATGACGCGAGTGTACCCCAGATCGTTGGCGTGGCGCGGCTCATAATCCCCCCAAGTGGAGGCTGCGATGAACCGTTTGCGCGTGGGCATCGTTGGCTGCGGCGAGGTGACGCAGCTGATCCATCTTCCGGCGCTGGCGTTCCTGGCGGAGCTGTTCAGGGTCGAAGCGCTCTGTGATGTGAGCGCGGAAGTGCTGGCGGAGGTGGGCGGACGCTGGCGGATCGAGAAGCTTGTCACGGACTATCGGGCGCTGGTGGAGAGCCCTGATATTGACGCCGTGCTGGTAGCGAACCCGGACGCCTACCACGTCGAGGTGGTGCTGGCGGCGCTGGTGGCGGGGAAGGACGTCCTGGTCGAGAAGCCGATGGCGATGACGCGGCGGGAGACGGACGAGGTGGTGGCGGCGGCAACGCGGACGGGCGGGGTGGTGCAGGTGGGGTACATGCGTCGGTATGCGCCGGCCTTCGTTGAAGCGTGCCGGATGCTGCCGGAGATCGGGCCGATCAAGCTGGCGCGCGTTCACGACGTGATCGGAAGTAACCACCTGCTGATCCGGCAGACGGCGCGGGTTGCGCGTCCGCGAGACCTGGCGGACGGCATCGTGGCGGCGGGACGGCGGGCGTACGCGGAGCGGGTGGATGAGGCGATCGGGGTCGGGACGCCGGAAGCGCTACGGACGGCGTACGGCATTCTCCTGGGGCTCAGTTCGCACGATATCTCGGCGATGCGGGAGCTGTTGGGGATGCCGAAGGGGGTGCTGTACGCGGCGGCGCGGCACGAGGGGATGTACCTTTCGGCGGCGTTCGACTACGGCACGTTCGTCTGCAATTTCGAGACGGGGATCGACGGCATCCCGCGCTTCGATGGCCATCTGGAGGTATACGGACAGGAGCGGGTGGTGCGGGTGGATTACGAGACGCCGTACCTGCGGAACATGCCGATACGGCTGCGGGTGACGGGGGCGAACGGCTCGGGTGGGGTGGACGAGCGGGTGAGCCAGCGGGATTGGGGTGACCCGTTCGTGGCGGAGTGGGAGGCGTTCCACGAGAACGTTCGAGGGCGGAGGACGCCCAAGACTTCGCCCGAGGATTACCGGCACGACCTGGAGCTGTTCGGGGAGATGGTGCGGTTGATGGAGGCGTGAGCGGGGCGCCCTCACCCCCAACCCCCTCTCCCGGCTCCTGCGTCGCGGGCGAGGGGGCTTACATCCGGCGCCCTTTGGAGGCTGTGCTTGAGCGAGGGTACGTCTTCGCGAAGAAGGGATCAGGCGGGGAGGGCGCGCTCCAGCCGGAGCTGGCCGAGGGCGGCTTCGAAGGCGCCTACCGTCTGCGCGATGTCGGCTTCGGTGTGGACGCTGCTGACGAAGCCGCTTGGGCCGCCCCAGCAGTGCACGCCGCGATTCAGGAGGTCGAGGGAGAGGAGCCGTGACCAATCCCCTGGGGCGGAGTTGCCAGCGATGCCGGGCGGGAGGTCCCGGCCGTCCCAGTCACGGTCACCGGGCGTGAATTCGGGGCCGATAACGACTTTGAACTCGCTCGTTTCGCCATAGGAGCAGCCTGGGATGGCGAGGCGGGTGAGGACTTCGTTCAGCCCGGCGCGGAGGGTGGCGGCGAGCGCGGCGGCGCGGGCCTGGGGCGCGCCATCGGCGATGTGGCGGAGGCAGGCCGTGCCGGCGGCGGCGGAGAGGGGGTTGGCGTTGAAGGTACCCGGGTGGCCCACCTTCTCGGTCCTGAGGCCAGGGGCGGGGAAGGCGATCTGGTCGAGGAGGTCCTTGCGGCCGGCGACGGCGCCGCCGGGGAGCCCTCCGGCGAGGACCTTGGCGAGCGTTGTGAGGTCGGGGAGGACGCCCTCGCGCTGCTGGACGCCGCCGGGGCTCCAGCGGAAGCCGGTGACGACTTCGTCCATAATCATGATGAGGCCGCGTTCGCGGGTGATGGCGCGAAGCTCCTGGATGAAGCCGCGAGGGAGGGGAACGGCGCCTGAGCTGGCGCCGGAGGCTTCGACGATGACGGTGCCGATATCCTGGCGGCCGGCGAGGATCTCGCGGACGGCGGCGAGATCGACGGGCGAGAGGACGACGCTTTCGAGGGCCGATTCGGGGATGCCGGGAGGGGTGGCGGAGCCGTATCCGGAGCCGGGGACGGCGTAATCGTGCCAGCCGTGGAAGTGGCGTTCGAACTTGAGGATGGAAGGGCGGCCAGTGGCGGCTCGGGCGAGGCGGAGGGCCATGAGGGTGGCCTCCGTGCCAGAGCTGGTGAAGCGGACCATCTCGGCGGAGGGGACAAGGGAGCGGACCTGTTCGGCCCAGGCGATCTCGTGTTCGTGGCTGGCGCCGTAGTGGGTGCCGCGAGCGAGCTGGGCCATGGCGGCCTCGGTGACGAGCGGATGGCTGTGGCCGAGGAGGAGCGCGCCATGGCCCATGATGTAGTCGATGACTTCGTGGCCATCGACATCCCACTTGCGGCTGGCGGCCGCGCGTTCGACGTAGATGGGGAAGGGGCGGATGAAGCGGGCGTCGTGGGTGACGCCGCTGGGGAGGCTCTGTTCGGCGCGCCGATAGAGGGCGGCGGAGGCGGGGTGGCGGTCGCTGTAGTGCTGCTCGATGGTCAAGTTGCGGCTCCGCGCGGATGGTACGGGCATTGTGACATGGAGCGGGCCGGGGGTGTCAGCTGGCGGCGTCGTGGGGAGTGGAGCCGGGAGGGGCGACGGTCCGGGTGGCAAGCCCGTTTTCGCCATCTTCGCCGAGCGAGCGTTCGTAGGCGCCAAGGAGTGAGAGGAGAAGGTCCTCGATTCGGCCGCGGGTCCAACCTCCGTTGCGGCGTTCTGGGCCGGCGTGGCTGACGGCGCCATCGCGGCGGCCGGCGATGAGGAGGACGCTGATATGCCAGCGTGAACCGCCGAGGCGGGGGCGCTCTCCGAGAGAGAAGGTGGCGGCGTGCTGGCCGGCGACGGAGACGGAGAAGGCGGGCGGGAGATCCGCGGGTTCGGGCCAGGGGCTGACGGAGAGGGGCACGCCATCGACGTAGACGGAAGCGACATCGGCGGCGGCCTGGGAGGCCCAGCCGTGAAGGGCGAGGAGGAGACGAAACTGGGAATCGAAGTCGTGTGCGCCGGCGAAGCGCG
>JANMTH010000259.1:0-1973 GCA_031390305.1 Thermoflexaceae bacterium | reverse complement strand
GTCCAGACTACCTTCGCCAAGACTCGATTCGACGCCCCATTTCCTCGTGGGAGATGGTGCGGCCGGCGTCGGAGTCGGCGAGTCCGCGCTCAACCATTGCCGCGAAGGCAAGCTCGCGGACGATCTCCTCAAGCGAGGAATCTTCCGGTTGGTCCTGGATCAGGCGGATGAGCTGTTCCTTGACGGGACTCATGCCGTGATTGTACTCCCGCGCAAGGCAGGTCCGGCGAACACCGAGTTCAGCGGCGAGGCTCCATCGCTTGCGCCGGCCTCGTCCGCTGCAACTCATCGTTGGGCGGCATGCCGGTTTCTGGAGCACCACTCGAGCCTGTGAGAGCCGCCGCCAGGACAGACACCTCGCTGACGCTCACCAGAAGTTCCCGCAGGCGAACGGGCACGCCCATGACGTACGCGCGCTGAGCGGGGCCCAGCTCGATCCTCAGAATTCCCCGTCCAGCGCCGTTCACGAGCCAGCTGCCACCGAAGCCATGCACGCCTCGGCTGATTGGTCGGATGTCCAGAGCTGAGGCTGAGGAAACCACCGATCGCCGAAAGCGTGATCGGAATGCCCACCCCATCCGAACCTCAACCTGTTCCCCCGTTACCTGTACGTATGCGCTCGACGGCGGCAGGCCAAGGACGCTCGAGAGCAAGCGATACCAAGGATTAAAGGTGATGGGGAACCGGACGGTCTCGCCTATATCGGACATCACGATCCCTCCAGATGCTTCCCAGTGGGGTCCGCCCAACACTGCGTTCAGCTGCGAAGCTCCATCGCTTGCGCCGGCTTCGTCAGCTGCAACGCATTGTTCTACGGCCGTTTCTAGGAAGCCCGAACTGCAAGGATGTCGGTCGCAGCTACGGAGCGCAGATCGCTGGCGGTCAGAGTGACCAGAGCTGTGGTCTGCCCGGATGCACGGACGAACTCGACTTCGAGCGCCGCCTCTCCGTACACTTCTACTACCGCGCCCAGATCCCCAGCGCGGAGCCCGTGCTCCGGAAGGTCGCGACTTAAGACGACGGTATCGAGCAATTCAAAGGCCATGGCTCACCTCGGCCGAACTGTAACGAGTCTAACCCTTTCCTGACCGCGCTCAAGAAGCCACACGGTGAGGACGGCGGCCGTGCCAATAGGACCTTGCAGGTCGCCGGGAACGCTGTATTTCCGGCCGTACGGCGTCTCCACAAGCTCCGAAACATCGCCCGCGGACGCAATGCGCCGTAGCTCACCAATGAAAGCCTGGGTGTTGCTCGTCTCGAAGCCGAGGGCGGCGAAGACGCGCCCTTGAAACGACCGACAGGGTGAGAGTCGGACAGGAGGTATCCGCGGACCTTGCGTTCGTCGATGAGGACGTCCGCAGCGTGAGGAAGCTTCATCCGCAGGGCGTTTGCGGCGGTCCGTAGAACACTGCGTTCAGCTACGAAGCTCCATCGCTTGCGCCGGCTTCGTCAGCTGCAACGCATTGTTCGACAGCCCGCCTTCTACTTGCCGATCTCGGGCACCGACAGGTTGCGGCAGATCTTTCGAGAGAGAGTATTCGAGACCTCGGTGTGACGCGGTACGGCTTCGACAGCGCCCGTCGTCGGGTTGCACCAAAGCGAGTGGCTCGCACCTTCACGTTTGAGGTAACACCCGTACCGACGAAGATGGCGGAGCAGATCGCCCCGCTTCACTTAACGGTGACCTTCTCCTGGATGGCGTCGGCGGGGAGGCCGCGAAGCGCATCCTCACGACGATCCTCAAGAATCAGGGCCACCCCGGCCGAGAGGCTCTCGAGAGCCTCCTCCTTGGTATGACCCTGTCCGTTAGCACCCGGGATTTCGGCGCAATAGGCGATAAACCACTCCCCGTCCCGCTCCACCACGGCCGTGAACTCGTTCGTCATGGGCCTAGTCTGCTCCTCCCGCTGTAGTCTGTCGAACACCGAGATCAGCTGCAAGCGGCGCATTAATGAAGCAGCGCGCGAAGCGCG
>JANMTH010000235.1:0-2063 GCA_031390305.1 Thermoflexaceae bacterium | reverse complement strand
TCGAGGACTACACGCTCTCGTTCTGCTTCTGGTGGACGGCGATCGTGACGCTCGGCCTGGGCACGGTACCGATGTTCGATAAGCCAGAGGGCGCGCGGATGAAGCAGCTCTGGTCGGCGGGCCTCGATCGTTCGCTGACGGCGGTGGAGGACCTTGGCTGCCTGGCGCTGATCGAGGCGATAGCGGCGGGGCTGCCGGACGACGCGCCGGCGGCGTGACGGGGCGTGGATTTCCCCTACGGACCGTTCCACCGCCTCGAATCGCCAACCCAGACGCCGGATGACGCGAAGCGCCAGGCGGAGTCGGGCGAGATATGGGGTCGCGAGCCTTCATGGGGCGGATGGCCCCAGGTCCAGGCCTATACCGGACCCCTGTCCGAAGGCCAGCGGGGGATCGAGTTCTGGACGAGCGTCTCTCCAGACCTGAGCGGTCACCCGTTTGCGGTGCGATGGTCGCAACGGGGACGGACAACACCACAAGAGGTGGTGATCGAAGACGGATTTGCTAAGATAGCGTGTATGGTCGTGAAGGCAGCGCAGGCGTGAAACTGAAGCAGGTGGCAGCTCATCGGCAGTGGCCAGGCGGAGACAGTTGGACGGTTGCGCTCCTGCGGGAGGCTCCGGCCGACCTCGCGACCTTCCTTGGGCTCGATTTCGAAGAAGGCCTCGACGACCTGGACCTCTTCGACCTCGCGGCGATCGAGTGTCCTCGCGTCGGCCAAGTCTGGTTCTTCCGGCATCGTCAGAGTCCCCATGCGGGCGTCGAAGTGATGGTAGATACAAACGTCTCCAGGGAGGCTGCCCTTCGCGCGCTGCGGGAAACTGGTGCGGTTCCGAGGAGTTCCGTTGTTTGGACCACGGAGCACGCACGTGATCCGCGTGGGTTTTCCGCCCGGGCCGGCTGACTTCGCGGCCGCGATCGACACGGCAATTAACCCATAACGCCGAACCCCTGCTACTCTCGTGATATGCCCTCACGACGCGACGACGTTCGCAACATCGCAATTATCGCCCATGTCGACCACGGAAAGACCACGCTCGTTGATGCCCTGCTCAAGCAATCGAACGTCTTTCGCGAAAACCAGGAAGTGGGGACGCTGATCCTCGATTCCAACCCCCTCGAACGCGAGAAGGGGATCACGATCATGGCGAAGAACGCCGCGGTCGATTATGCGGGAGTTCGGATCAACATCATCGACACGCCGGGCCACGCCGATTTCGGCGGCGAAGTCGAACGCGTCCTGAACATGGCCGATGGCTGCCTGCTGCTGGTCGACGCTGTCGAAGGGCCGATGCCGCAGACGAAGTTCGTCCTGCGGAAGGCGCTCGCCCGTGGCCTGCACGCGATCGTCGTGATCAACAAGATCGACCGGCCGAACGCGCGGCTGGCTGAAGTGCTGCACGAGACGCAGGACCTCTTCCTCGACCTGGCGACCGAGGACTACCAGCTCGACTTCCCGGTGATCTACGCGAACGCGCGGGACGGCTATGCCGGGCGGGAGCCGGGCATCACCTCGGGCAGCCTGCTGCCCCTCTTCGAGACCATTCTCGAGCGCGTACCAGGGCCGGAGTGCGACGAAAACGCCCCGTTCCGGATGCTGGTGACGACGCTCGCGTACGACTCGTACCGCGGGCGGACGGCCATCGGCCGAATCGTCGATGGCACGATCCACCCGGCCGAAACGGTCACCCGGTGGACGCACGAAGGCGAGACGGCGAACTTCCGGATAGCCCAGGTATTCGGGTTCCAGGGCCTCGGCCGGATGGAGCTGACGGAGGCGCGCGCTGGCGATGTGGTGGCGCTCACGGGGATCCCGGACATCCTCATCGGCGAAACGATTTCGAGCCCCTCGGCGAGTTCCCAACTGCCACCGATCACGATCGAAGAGCCAGCGATGAAGATGACGTTCCGCGTGAACGACTCTCCGTTCGCCGGGCGCGAGGGCCAGTATGTGACCAGCCGCCAGCTCCGCGAACGGCTCTACCGCGAAGTGGAGACGAACGTGGCCCTCCGCGTGGAGGACGGCGAATCGGCTGACGCGTTCGTCGTCAGTGGCCGTGGCG
>JANMTH010000222.1:0-7403 GCA_031390305.1 Thermoflexaceae bacterium | reverse complement strand
CGAAGTGGCCCGCCGTCAGGGGATCTTGGGCGCCGGGTTAGGGTGGAACGTAGTTTGAGAGCCCCCGATCACCTTGACGCGCGGGCCGCCATACCGATCTGTCAGCAACGCCGCCTCCTGGTCGGTGAGGTCGGTGACCTTGATAAGGAGGCCGTTGCCGACGGGATCAAACCCTGCCTGCGTGATCAGGATTCCGGCGCTTCGAAGGTCCGCGATGTCGGGCGTGATCCGGGCTTGCCACTGTTCAAGCTCTGCCTGCGTATACTCCGCGTCCTGAACCACGATTATGAGGTCGGGAGCGGCGTGCCGATCGGCAACCATATGAAAGTAATCGTGGCTGCCGGTCGCGCGGATGACCAGAATGGTCCCGGCATCGTTATCAATGTACATGCCCGCGAAGTTGGGATGCTCTGAGATCTCGGTAAAGAACGATTCGGGTAGCTCCCCAATCGCCTTCTGCCTCGGGATATAGGTAGGTGGATACGGATTCACGCCGCCTGATAGGAAGATGGACAGTTCGAGTGGCGACAGCCCCTCGGGGGCCACCCTCTCAGGTGGCGAAATCCAGATGGCCGGCTCAAGAGGCGACAACCCGTCTGGGGCCGACATCGCGTCCGGTGGTGCCATCGCCTCCGGAGGCGACATGCCCGCTCGCTCGCCGTCCTCGGCGATCGCACCTTCGTACGAGCTTCGCGTCAAAACGACCGTGAATGCGGTCACGATGCCGATCGCTGCGACCGCTAACGCCAGTGTCGTGACTCTCGGCCTGGTCATTTCGCGAGCCCTCCGGCAACTCGGCCCACAACGTCGAGTTCCTGGCCATCCAACAGAAGGATACACCGGTCGTTCATGCTCGCGAACGACACGCCTTTCCGCGGTTTCCTCCAGCGGCTAACAGGCGCGCGGTCTGGCGGGCGCTTCGCCTTCGGCTGGTTCCATGAACCCCTTCGGGCGGCGATCTGCCGCGCCCTTCCATGGCGCGGGTACGAAGCGTTCGGAGCCACCGCACGGATCAGCTCGTGGCCCCGTGGAGCGGCGTGCCGAGGGCGCCGCGGAGCGCGGCGACGAACGTGTCAACGGCCGCGGGCTCTCCGGCGAGATCGAGTTGGTGGAGCATCGCGGTCTCGCGCCCGGCTACGAAGAGGCGCACCCAGCTATCGACGGAGACGCGCAGGGTGACGTCGACGGGCGTGCCATCCGCTGCCCCGGCGGTCCAGAGGCGCCCGTCCCAGCACAGCAGGTGGCTTTCGCCGCTGGCGAACAGGATCAGCCAGCGGACAGGGGACGGGGGACGCACGCGCTGGTTCACGAGGTACCCGCGGAAGGAGTCGATCAGCCGCCAGCTGGGGATCGCCTCGCCCTCAAGCGGCGGCCGGACGGCGTGCCGCAGGCCCCAGACGTTGAGCGCTCCGACCACGGGCGCGAGCTCTTCCCCCGCCGGCGTGAGCCGGTACCAGACTTCGCGGCGGCCCTCTTCCTGGTGACGGGTGACAATGCCAGCCTCCTCCAGGTCGCGCAGGCGCATCGTCAGCCACTTCGGCGTGATCTTGCCGAGGGCGCGGGCGAGGTCCGTGAAGCGCTGGGGGCCGCGCAGAAGGTCGCGGACGATGAGCAACGACCACTTCTCGCCGATCACTTCGAGCGAGCGGGCGATGGGACAGAAGTGCTGATAGGTGTTGGTACGAGCCATGGTTGACAGTGTTCAGTTTCTCAAAGATAGTTGCTTAAGGCAAAGATAGTTTCTTAAACATCCTAAAGGACCAGGCCCCCATGCCCGCCCAATCGCTCCCCAACAAGTGGCTCACCATGGTTTCGGTCTGTCTCGGCCTGGGCATGCTGATGATCGATACCTTCGTCGTGAACGTCGCCTTCCCATCCATCGGGAGGGACCTGAACGCGAGCCTTTCGGCGACCGAATGGACGGTCTCCGGGTACGTCCTCGTGCTCGGCGTGCTCCCCCTCGCTATGGGTCGGCTGGGCGACATCCTCGGGCGCAAGAAGGTCTACATCGCCGGGCTCGTCCTCTTCACGGCCGCTTCGGCTGGCTGCGGGGCCGCGCAATCGATCGAACAGCTGATCGCCCTCCGCATCCTCCAGGGTGTTGGCGCGGCGATCACCATGCCGTTGACCCTCTCGATCCTGCTTCACGCCTTCCCGCCCTCCCAGCGCGGCCTCGCCGTCGGGCTCTGGGGTGGCGTTTCCGGCCTCGGGCTTATCGCCGGGCCGATCCTTGGCGGCCTCCTCGTGAACGGCGATAGCTGGCGCCTGATCTTCCTCGTGAACATCCCGATCGGCGTCGTGGCCCTGGGGATGGCCTTCCGCTACATCACCGAATCCGGCGATCCCGACGCTCCCCGGACGATCGACTGGCCGGGGATGGCGCTGCTCGCCGGCGGCCTCGCCCTCATCATGTACGCGCTGACGGCGGCGAACGACCGCGGCTGGGGCGACCCCCTGATCGTCTCGCTGTTCGTGGCCGGGCCGGTCGCCCTTGCGACCTTCTGGATGGTGGAGCTTCGGCGGAAGGTACCGTTGGTCGATGTTCGGCTCTTCCGAAACGGCACGTTCACCTTCGGTTGCGTCTCGGCCTTCCTCTTTTCGGCCGCCGTCTTCGGGTCGCAGCCGTACACCAGCCTGTTCATGCAGAACTACCTCGGCTTCTCGCCACTGCGGGGCGGGCTGGCGTTTCTCCCGGCGACGGCGCTGGTCGCCCTCCTTATGCCGTTCTCCGGGATCATCGGCCAGAGGCTCGGCAACCGGCTGCGGGTGTTGATCGTCGGCGGATCGCTCTTCGTCGCCGCTTCGTTCGTCTACCTCCTCTGGTTGACGACGGAGCAGGGGTACAGCGATGGCCTCCTCGCGCCCTTCGTCATGCGCGGTCTCGGGATCGGGCTCTTCATGTCGGCCAGTTCGCTGGCCGTCATGAGCGCCATCCCCGTCACCCGGTCCGGCCTCGCCTCCGGAACGCTGACGATGTTTCGGCAAACGGGGACGGCGTTCGGGGTCGCCCTCTTCGGCGCCGTCTTCCTCCACCACGTCGAGACCAGCTTGCCGGAACGGCTGGGCGATTCGGCGGATGCGGCGCTGACGACGGCGGCGGCCGAACACTTCGTCGTCGCCGGGCCCCCGGAGGCCCAGGCGGAAGCCCGCCAGGTGATCGTCGATGGCTTCGTCGTCATCGCCGAGGTCGGCGTTGGCCTCGCCGCCGTGGCCGCGATAAGCGCCTTCTTCATCCGAAAAGCGATCCCGGCCCCACAGAAGCAAGCCCTGGCGGCGCCACCAGCTGGAGCGGCGCCTTCTCCGGGCTCGTAGTACTACCTTGCGAAATCCGTGATGCCTGATCCCCCCTTACCCTCCCCAGCGCATTGGGAGGCAAGGACATCCGTCGGCCATAGCGAGGGATGTAGCCCCCTCGCCCGCGACGCAGGAGTCGGGAGAGGGGGCTTGGGGGTGAGGGCGCGTCCCTTTGCGTTTCCGCCCCTCGCGTTGCAAAGACCGGTGGGCTCATTCGCTTGTAGGATCATGGCTCACCTGCGGGCCATCCGGCCGGGAAGCGAGCCCATGGAGCTATTCTTTCGCATCCTCGCCGGCCTCGGCGGCGGCGTCCTCGTCTATGCCGTGCTGCGCGACGCCTTCGAGACGATCGTCCTGCCACGCCGGCCCAGCGGCCGCCGCCGGATCACGGCGATCTTCTACCGTTCGACCTGGACGCCGGTCCGGGCGCTCGCGCTGCGGACGAAGAACCCGGGCCGCCGCGATCTCGCCCTGAACTACTTCGGGCCGCTCTGGATCGTCTCGCTGATTGGCCTCTGGGCGGTTCTCCTCATCGCCGCCTTCTCGTTCGTCTATTGGGGTCTGGGGACGGACATCAACGCCCCGGGAGGGGGCGACCCCGGCTTCTGGATGGATGTCTACATGAGCGGGACGACCTTCTTCACCCTCGGCATGGGCGATGTCTCACCGGCCGGCCCGGCGACCCGATTCGCGGCTGTTCTCCAGGCCGGAATGGGGCTCGGGTTCCTCGCCCTCGTCATCGGCTATGTGCCCGTGCTCTACGGGGCGTTCAGCCGCCGTGAAGTCACGGTCTCGCTGCTTGACGCGCGGGCCGGTTCGCCGCCGACGGCCGCCGCCCTCCTCGGTCGCACGCTCGACGCCAACACGGCCGCGCCGCTGCACGAAACGCTCGCCGAATTCGAACGTTGGGCCTCCGATCTGCTCGAAGCCCAGCTCTCCTACCCCGTGCTCGCCTACTACCGTTCGCAACACGACCGCCAGTCGTGGGTCGGCGCGATCACCGCCGTCCTGGACACCTGTGCCGTCCTCCTCGCGGCCCGCGCGGTGCCGTTCGAACGCCAGGCACGGCTGACCTTCGCGATGGCTCGCCATGCCGCTATCGACTTCGTCCAACTCGTCGGCAAGGAGCCGCGGGAGCCCGGAACGCCACGAATGGGCCCCGAGGATGCCGCCCACCTCGTCGGTGTGCTCGCGAAGGGCGGCCTGACCCTGGATGACCCGGCGCGCTTCGAACGGCGGTTGGCCGTATACCGGCGCAGCTACGAAGGGATCGTGAACGCGCTTGGCGAACACCTCCTGATGCCGATCCCGCCGTTCGTCCCCGCCGTTGGAGCGCTCGATGACTGGGAGGAGGAGTTCGCCGGGATGACGGGCGGTTGATCCGCGGGCCGCTGAAACGCAAGGACTCGAACGCGACAAAGGGGGATGCGGAACGGCGGCTCCCACCCATCCACTGGGGCAAGCCCAAAGTGCTTTGATCCTTTCGTTCCTTTGCGTTTCCGCCCCTCTCGTTTCAAGGGCCGGTAACCGTGTTTGCCCAGCCTTTCTACCGCCCAACCGCGCTCGGCTGGTACCTTACCGGGCATGGCAGATGTCCGGTGCCACTACTGCACCCGCCCGGCCGATGAGGAGTGCGCCACCTGCGGGCGGCTCTACTGCGCCGAACACGGCGAGGACGTCTGCCTGCGCTGCCTCTCGCCAGAGGCCGCCACGCCCTCCGTGAACGTCTTCCGGGGAGCGTTGCTGGCCCTCGCCGTCGCCTCGTTCCTCACCATCTTCCTCCTCATCCGCCCTCCCGAAAGCAAGAGTTCCCAGGATACGCCGCGGACGCTGGCGACGCCGACCCCGGCGATCTCCGCGACCGCGACGCCCACCCGGCCCGGTTCCGTGACCCGGACAGCGAGCCCGAGCGCCTCCGTCGCGGCCACCACCGCGCCGGGTACGACACCGGGCGCGGGCTCGCCATACGTCGTCGCATCGGGTGATACCGTCTCGACGCTCGCCGAAAAGTTCGGCGTCTCGGTGGAGGCGATCCTCGCCGTCAACCCGGGCCTCTCGCGGGATAACATTCGTATCGGCCAGACCCTTACAATCCCCCCACGACCATGAATGTAGAACGTACCGAAGCCGACCCAATCCTGGCGGACCAGGCGCGCCAACGCACGATTCGCAAGAGGATCCTGCGCAGCGGGCTCTTCTGGACGCCGCTCTTCCTGATTTGTGGCGGCGCCCTCATCTTCTTCTTCATCGACCGCGTCCTCGGCGGGGACAACGGCGGCACCTGGTTCCTGGTTGTGGTCCTTTCGCTGTTCACCGCGCTCACGGGCTCGCAGTCCATTCAGGCGATCGCCGACCTGGCCGGCTCGCCCCATACCAGCGTCGGCGAAGTGCGCAGACGCTGGTCGAAGCTCGATTCGTTCGTGATGCGCACCCACTACGTCCGCATCGACAGCACGATCCTCCGGGGCGATACGGTCCTGCTCGATGGCATCCGGACTGGCGACAAAGTGACGGCGCGCTACTACAAGCACTCTGGCGTCCTCATCTCGATCAGCAAGCTGGAACCGGCCGAGGAAGCACCGGTGGCGCCGGCCGTTTCGGAGCCTCCGGCCGTCGCCAGCGTGGGACCAGCGTGGCCGGCGCCCGCCGAGCCGCTCGATCCGCCACGGGAGAAGCCCAAAGCGAACAAGGTCGAGTTCTAGCGGGCGGCCTCTCGCCCGAGCGCGGGCCCAGAGGGCGAGACGGGAGATCCGCGTAGAATTGCCCCGAATGGCCGATGGCGAAGACCCTCTCCAGCCCGGGTACCGGACGATGCGCGAATTCGCGGAGGACGACCGCCCGCGTGAGCGCCTGCTCCGGAGCGGGGCCGAGACCCTGAGCGACGCGGAACTGCTCGCCATCATCCTCGGTTCGGGCACGGCGGGCGAAAACGTGATGGACCTCTCCCGCCGGATCCTCGATGAACAGGGCCGCTTGCCCGGCCTGGTTCGGACGACGGTGGCGGCGCTGCGCCGGACGCGTGGTCTTGGCCCGGCGAAGGCCGCCCAGATAGCGGCCGCCATCGAACTTGGACGGCGCGTCCAACGCATCGATCCCGAAGACCGGCCGGTCCTGCTCACGGCCGAGGCCGTATTCAACTACACCCACGGCCGCTTCCTCGGGAAGGCCCAGGAGGAGCTCTACGTGCTCGCGCTCGATACGCGGGGGCGGCTGCTCGGCGCGGCCGTGCCCGTTCGCGGATCGGTGAACGCTATTCATCTTCGTCCCGTCGAGGTCTTCCGCGAGGCGATCGTTCTCAATGCGGTATCGGTCGTCTTCGCGCACAATCATCCCTCGGGCGACCCGCGCCCAAGCCCACAGGATGTGACGATGACGAAACAACTGATCGCCGTAGGCGATCTCCTCGATATCACGGTACTGGACCACGTCGTCGTCGGTGAAGGGCGCTATGTGAGCATGGCCCGCGAAGGGTACGCCTTCAGCGCCGAACGGCGGCGGCGAGAATGAGCGAAGGCCCGCCGCGTCTCGCCGCCCGTTGCGCCTTCCTCAGGATGACGATGGGGAACGCTCCCGGCGGCAACCTCCTCAACATCTGCCAGCACATCGTCCGCGAAGGCCGGGACTGCGTCGGGCCCTTCCTCGATGACCACGAGACGACCTGCGGCCTCTGGGAGCCGAAGGCCCCCGGTCCGGGCGGGCGGTGAACAGCGTCTGGCCGTTTAGACGCGGAGGCGCGGAGGTTTGGAGATTGAGGACCGAGATCCCCACCCCGCCTCTCCTCCGCTTCCTCCGCGTCTAAGATCTTCCGGCGCTCCACCTCTAGAATCCCCGGCATGGAAACGCTCCGCCTCGAACGCGACCCTTCCCTCCCCGGACTGCTGACCGTCGTCCTCAACCGGCCGGACCGCTTGAACGCGATAAACGCGGCCATGCACAACGAGATCATCGCCCTCTGCCGTGACCTCGAGGTCGATGCCGTTACGCGTGTCGTCGTCTTCACGGGCGAGGGCCGTGCCTTCTCCGCCGGCGCCGACCTCGGAGCGCGGAAGGCCGTCTCCGGCGAAGCGCCGGCCATCCCCATACAGCGCGCCACCAGTCCACTCGAAGAG
>JANMTH010000213.1:0-3921 GCA_031390305.1 Thermoflexaceae bacterium | reverse complement strand
GGCGCTTCGTACGGCGGACTCGGTTACCAGCCGGCGCACGACAGGAAGTCGACATTTCCACCCGTCACAGGTTTCGAGATACACGATCACGTCCACGGACCCACAGTCGCCGCGGGACTGGACCAGAGTGAGAAGGTCCGGAGTGACACGCTGGGGCGCGTTTGGGGTCCTATCAGGCCTTGCCGCGCTTGGTCTCATCACAGTCGCACACCATCCGATCGACTCTGGAATTCTTGATCGTTGTTGATGCAAGGTCCATTAGGCGCATCACCTACTTTGTCATGTCCGCCTGCGAGCCCATGGGCGGCCTGCGTGCCGGATGCTTGAATAGTCGGCCTACGCCTCCGTAACTTGGCCCACTTAGTGGTCGGGCGGGTTGCCGGCTCGTTAAGGGTGGGTGAACAACCCTGCGTCTTGGTTTTCTGCACGCTTCCGGTCGTCCCCCTCCAAGGATATCGTCGCCCCACCGAGGGAATAGGGGCGTAAAGCCCGACGACGCTCGCGGGCGTGCACAACGGTACTGCTCCTCTCACGCGCGTGCTGGTCTGGGGTCCCTGCCACTATAGACGCGCCGTCAAGCGGAAAAGTTCCCGCGACGCGGACTTCGCGCGGTTCCAGGAGGGCCGCTGGCTCAACCCTCTCTTTACGGGCTGAACCCCGCCAGCCCTAAAACGAGACGCCCTGCCCGAGCAGCCAGCGGTCGATCAGCTTCCGGGCGATGCTCAGGCGGCCCGGGATCGGCGGCAGGTTATCGGGTGAATACCACTGGGCATCGACGATTTCGCTGGGGTCGCAGACGATCTCGCCGCCTGCCCACTTCGCCTCGAAACCAAGCATGAGCGAATTCGGGAAGGGCCAGGGCTGGCTGGCGACGTAGCGGATGTCCGTCACATCGATCCCGACCTCCTCCTTGATCTCCCGCGCCACGCACTCCTCCAGCGTCTCGCCCGGTTCTACGAATCCGGCGAGGACGCTGTACATCGGCCCGCGGAAGAGCCGGCCCTGGGCGAGCAGGATCTGGCCATCCTTCTCCACGGCGGTGATGACGGCGGGCGAGAGCCGGGGGAAGCAGAGCAGCCCGCAGGCGGGGCATTTGCGCGCCCGTTCGCCCGTCGCCACGGCCGTGGGTTCCCCGCAACGGCCGCAAAACTGGTGGGTGCGATGCCATTCGGCCACCTGAACGGCCTTCCCCGCGAGAGCCCAGATCGTGTCGTCTACCTGGCTGAAGAGGGTGTAGAGCGACTCCGGGCGGAGCGTTTCGTGGTCCGGCGTGGCGTGATCGAGACCCGCCACCCAGACGGGATGGCCATCAAGCATGCCCAGGAAGTGCTCGTGGTCCGGCTCGATACCGAAGTCCCGCGGGTGCATCCCTTCGGGGATGCGGAGCGTCTCCTCATGCGCGTGGACGAGGACTGCCGGGCCCTGGCCCACAACGAACCAGATGGCGTCCTGGCGGTCGATGGCGTGGGCGGGCGGGGTAACCATGGATTCGAAGCGCATGGCGGAGGCTCCGGCGGGAAGATCGGCCAAGCCTAACACGGCCCGCCGGTGGCGGCGCGAGCGCGTCAGTCGATTTCCGCGAGCACGCCCGCCAGGTCGCGCCGGGCATTCACCACGCGGAGGACCTTCACCGAGTAGCCGCTCGCCTCGAAGAGGAGCAGCCAGGCTCGCCGAACCAGAAGACTCCGAACGGACCCGCCGTCTTTCTCGGCCACTACGTGGCCGCGATGGGCCATCGTCCGCAGCCGACTGACGGCATCATACATCTCGTCGATCAGCCTGTCGGCGGGGGAGATGCCCGCCGACTCCGCCACGAACATCCAGATGTCGTCCAGATCCCGCCCCGCGCGGGGAGATATCTCGACTTCCATCAGGCCGAGATGGAGCGGCGTTGCTCCAGCCGTTCACGCCCACGGCGCTTGATGCTCTCGAAGAACTCGTGGTCCGCCGGAACCATGCGGCCCGCCTCAACGTCGTCCAGCCCCTCCTGGATCTTCCGCTGGATCTCCGCCTTCCACTCGGGGTTCGCTTCGATAGCCGCGAAGAGCCGCTCCAGCCGCTGTTCATCTGCTTCGAGTGCCCAGAAGGCCATCCGCACGGCCTCCTCGACGGTCGCACAGCGTCCGCTCGCGATCAGGGCCTCCGCGGCGGCGACGTCTTCCGGAGTGAGTTCGACCTGCATCTGCCCATTTTACACCGCCGGGCGGCTGGCGCGTCAGGCCTTTCCCCATCTTCGCCTTCTATGGCACGCCTGCCTCCAATAGCGTCCGTCGCAATGACAGCGGCCGTGGGCTTGGTAGAATACGAGTGCTGTATACAATCTGCGGGGAACCGCTCAGGAGAGTCTGCCGAATGTCAACGGAAACCGTCGCAAGGGGCCTTGAAGGCATCAACATCGCCGCCACCAAGCTTTGCCGCATCGATGGGCTGAAGGGCGAGCTGGTCTACGCGGGCTACGATATCTACGAGCTGGCCGAGAGATCGACCTACGAAGAGGTCTGTTTCCTTCTCTGGAACAACCGCCTTCCGACCGTCGATGAGCTGACCGCCCTCGATGCCCGGCTGAAGAGCGAGCGCAAGCTCGACGACATCGTCCTCCGGCTCCTCCGAGAGCTTTGGCCGCACGTCCGCCCGATGCGCACGCTCGAGATCGCGGTCGAGGTGATCGGCGCGATCGATCCGAAGTCGAGCGACCTCACGCAGCAACAGCTCCGCCTGACGGCCGAACGGTTGACCGCGAAGATGACGACCGTGATCGCCGCCTACGACCGGCTCCGCAACGGCCTCGAGCCCCTGGCCCCGCGGGACGACCTCGGCCACGCCGCGAACTTCCTCTATATGCTCAGCGGCAAGGACCCCGATCCCCTCCACGTCAAGATCATGGATGTCGCCCTGATCATTCACGCCGAACACGAGATGAACGCCTCGACCTTCTCGGCGATGGTCACCGGCTCCACCCTCAGCGACATGTACTCGGCCATCGCCTCGGCCATCGGCACGCTCAAGGGGCCGCTCCACGGTGGCGCGAACGAGGCCGTCTTCAAGACGGTCGACGCGATCAAAGAGGAACGCAACATCCCTTCGCATGTCGAGGCGATGCTCGCTCGCGGCGAACGGGTCATGGGCATTGGCCACCGTATCTACAAGACGACCGACCCGCGCGCCCGGATCCTGGAAAAGCTTGGCGCCGAACTCGCCGAGACTTCGGCCGACCGCTGGTACTTCGACCTCTCGCAGCAACTCCGCGACTACCTCGGGAAGAAGCTCGAAGGGAAGCCGCTCTACCCGAACGTCGATTTCTTCAGCGCTTCGGTCTATCGGATGCTCTGTATCCCGGCCGACCTCTACACGCCGATCTTCGCCTGCCAGCGCATAGCCGGCTGGACGGCCCATCTCCTCGAACAGTACGCCGACAACCGCCTGATGCGGCCGAACGCCCTCTACGAAGGCGCCGACAACCGCACCTACGCGCCGATCGCTAGCCGCTGACCGAAGCGAATCGCAAGGTCCAAACGGACGAAACGAGCCGGAGAATCTCTCTCCGGCTCGCTTTGTTTTGGGCGCGATGGCGTTGGGGTCAGGCTGCCGGATCCGGCTCCATCCCTGCCAGCCGCGGATCGCCGGCCGGTGGCGTGGCCCGTTCCGTCCCCGCTTCGGCCCGTGATGGCCGCGGATGGAGGACGGGGAGGAGCACCATCCGTTCCAGGAACCCTGCCTTCCGCTTCCCCGAGTAGACTTCCTCCAGGAGGTCCGGCTCGTGTACGTACAGCCATGCCCGGGTAGTTGCCAGCCAGTCGATGTACTCGTCCATGGCGCTACTGTGGGGAGTGGCTGTTATCAGCCGGTGAACGGCTTTATCCCGGTTCGATCGTCGCCGTCAGCCCTCGGCTCTCCAGCCGCTCGCGGTAGTTCACGTTGACC
>JANMTH010000178.1:0-2592 GCA_031390305.1 Thermoflexaceae bacterium | reverse complement strand
CGCCGCCGGCCGCGTCCATGCCCACAAAGGCCGGCGGTCCATCCACGATGGTTTCTGCATCGACTCCCAGGGGCGGATGATCGACGCCGGATTCCGGACCAACAACCTCATCGTCTTCGATATGGCGGAGGGCCGCCCGGTCCAGGTCGTCGAACTGCCAGACCAGGGCCCGACCAACTGCTGCTTCGGCGGCCCCGACTTGCGAACGCTCTACGTGACATCGTCCCAGGCCGGCCAGGTGCTCATCATGGAGTGGCCCGTACCCGGAATGCCACTCCCTTCGCCCGCCTTCCGCCCCTGACGGTCTTAGGCCGGCCGCTCAACTAACCGCTGGTGGCCGGTAGCCAGCGAGCCGCGCGAGAATACAACGGCCACATCCTGTAGAGTCAGCTGTCGGCCCCGCGGAACGCGACGGATTCGGGTATCATGGGTGCGTACGGGTTCCTGCCGTCGCACTCGAAGAGGTGCTGGCCGAATCCGCCGTTGCCGGAACGTCCGGACGACAAAGAGAAAGAGACGAACAAAGCTTCATGTCAGAAATCGTCGTCGGCCCAACCGAATCGTTCGATTCAGCGTTGCGCCGCTTCACGAAGAAGGTCCAGCTCGAAGGCATCCTCTCCGAGGCGAAGCGCCGTCAGAGCTATGAAAAGCCCAGCGACCGGCTGCGCCGCGAAAAGGCTCGCTCGATCCGGAAGCTCATGAAGAAGCGCCTCCGCGCAGAGGCCCGAACCGCCGGCCGCCGTCCTTCGTAGAGGTTCTTCCGCCCTCCCTGTTCCGGCCCAGCGCGAGTTGAGGCCGGAGTGAAGGCGTGGGAAACGCTCGGCGAGGCGACAACGCCCGACGGCTGCACGTTCGTGCTCCGCCGCCGCGATACGCACTACATCATCGTCGCCGATGGCTTCAATCTGATGGTGAGCAACGAGCACCGCTCCGAATCGGAGATGGTCGCGCTCGCCTGCCCACTTCCCCCGGCCGGGGCGCGCGTCCTCATTGGCGGCCTTGGGATGGGCTTCACCCTCCGCGCCGCGCTCGACCAGCTCCCTGAAGACGCCTCTGTCGTTGTCGCCGAACTCGTCCCAGAGGTAGTCGCCTGGAACCGTGGCGCGCTCGGCGGCCTCACCCGGCATCCGCTCGACGACCCACGGGTCGTCGTCGAACTCGGCGACGTCGCCGATCTCGTTCGAACCAGCGAAGCCAGCTTCGACGCCGTCCTCCTCGACGTCGATAACGGCCCAGATGCGCTCTCTCACGACACCAACGGCTGGCTCTACACCCTCGCCGGTCTCGCCGCACTCAAGGGCGCGCTCCGCCCGGACGGGGCGCTCGCCGTCTGGTCAGCTCACGACGAACCGGGCTTCCCCCGCCGCCTTCGGATCGCCGGGCTCGCTCCAACGGTCCATCGTATCCGCGCCGCCGATTCCCATGCCGTCGTTTTCGTCGGCCGGAACTGACCTCCCACCGCTCGCGCTATGCCCGCGGTTGCGGACGCTCGACCAGCGGCATCTCCGCGATCGGCAGCGCCAGCCGAACCGTGTTCGGCGCCAGGCATTCCGTCGTTGAGCAGGCCTGGTACGAGACCGCCACCTCTACCTCCATGGCCCCGCCGTCCACGATCATGAAGGTCAGCGGGATCCCGATGCGCACCCTCCTCTCGTACACGGCGAACTCCTCCTCCAGCCCCTCGATGCGGAATGGTGTCGTTGCCGGGTAGACGGGCTCGCCTACGACCAGTCGCTCAATTGGCGCGACGGTTACGTCCAGTGGGTAGTACCCCTCCGGTATCGGTCGGCCGTAGACGTGCAACCCGGGCGCCGGTTCGACTTCGACCGTCAACCAGACACGCTGGCCCCAGGCGTACGTGTCCTTACCGAACCAGGCGCGAACGGTCACGCCTTCTCCGGCTGCCCCGCGCGTCGCTCCGTGCCCACCGCCGTCGAGCCCGAGGAGATGCGTGAGAACGCTCATGCCCGAGTCTCGCTCCCGGTAGCTCGGGTAGAAGTGCTTACTCCGCACCGTGCCGTCGGCGTTGACAACGAACGTACCCGGATGGGGGATGCCGAAGACCTGCTCCGGCGCCTCCTCGTTCAGAAGCCCGAGTTCGCGGATGACGCGGCTCCCCTCGTCCGAGAGGAGCGGGTAACCAATACCGTACTTCGCCGCGAAGGACGCGAGGACCTCGACGCCGTCGTAACTCACCGCGTAGAGCGCATAGCCGCCGCTCGAAAGCTCCTCCGACACGCTTTGCAGCTCAACGAGCTGCGTCTTGCAGAACGGTCACCAACGGGCGCTCCGATGGAAAACCACCAGCGCCGGCCGCCCCGTCCGGTCGGCATGGAAATCGACGGGCTTCCCATCCACGCCAGGTAACACGATATCCGGGAACCGTGTTCCGACGGCTGGCCCCAGCTCTGCCCGCGATGTCAGCGGCACGTCTATTGGGCGCGCGGCTTCCTGAAAATGCTTCTCCACGATTTAGAGAGGGAAGCGAAGATGACTCACGCTCGCTTGATGCGGGGGGACGCCACCTACTACGAGGCGAACAGGCGGCCAACGAGCAAGGATCGCGCTCGCCTGCGTCGGCGGTCAAAGCCA
>JANMTH010000138.1:0-9439 GCA_031390305.1 Thermoflexaceae bacterium | reverse complement strand
CGGGCGAACTCCGTGTCCTGCTGGGCCAGTTCGTCGAAGCGCTCCAGTTCGGCCAGTGAATCGAACTCGGCGACGATTTGGACGCCGCTGGTGGCGCCGGTAACCGACGACCAGACGCTCGTGGTCGCGTCGATGCCGCGCTGCTTCTGGTATTCGAGCGCCTGGGAGATGGAGAGCACGAACTCGCGGTGGTGGCCGGCCTGGACTTCGCCGGCAAGCGTCCGCATGAACTTGCGCGGGGCCGTGGCCTCTTCGCTGGAGATCAGCCCCTCGGAGTGGTAGGAGAGCCGCTGGATGGAGACCTGCGAGGAGTGGTAGATCATCTGCTCGCGGACGGCCCGCCGGACTGTCGCGAAGGCGGTGTCGGTGGCGGCCATCTCCTGAAACTTCTCAAGGTCGTCGAGGGTGTTAAAGTCGGCGGCGATGAGGACGCCGTTCGTCTGCCCTGTCATGGAGCCCCAGATGGTGGTGCGAGCGCGGATGCCCCGCTCTTCCTGGTGATCGCGGGCCTCGCCCATTGCCGCGAGGAAGCTTGACGTCTTTCCCTGGTCGATGATGCCAGCGAAGCTACGGCGATACATCCAGACTCCCGTGGCTCCCGGCCGTTCGACCGCCAGGCAGCGCGGGGCCAGTGTACCGGATTTCGGTTATGCGTTGGGGGCCCGGGGCGCGGCGCTGAACTGGCGGGGATCAGATCAGAACGGATGACGCCAACGAAGACCCGGAAACGAAGCGAACCCACGATCCGCGGTCACAAACTCCACGTCGTGCTCCAGGGCCAGCGCCGCATGGTAGGCGTCGGGCACGCGATTGCCCCGCAGATCCAGGCGCGTGCAGAGCTCCGTAAAAATCCCCCAATGCCGCGGGCCCGGCGAAAGGGACCTGCGAGCAGGACTTGTCATGATCCCGGCAACGAACTGGCGCGCGGTTTCTGCGCTTTCTTGCCGCGAGAGGAATACCGGAGTAGTCACGACCCGAAGGAATCCGCTCAATGCTAGCTCGGATACAGCGAAGGGAGTGGAGCCGTTCACAAGTTGGGTGAGCCAACTCCGATAGCGTTCATGGTCAGGTGCCAGCGAGTTGTACGCATAAACCAGGATGTTGACGTCAGGAAGATCCATGCGTTGCCTCGCTTGCCTCGATGTAGTCCAGTACGGCGGCGTTGTCGGAGAGGTTGAGCCCGTCCGGCACGCGGAAGCTGCTTGTTGGCAGGACGATTAGTTCGGGCGCGCTGGCGACTTCGCGCGCGAGCGCGCGTTCGACCACGGCCGCCAGCGTGGTGTGCTGTTCGGCGGCCCGCTCCCGGGCGCGCCGAACGAGTTCATCGTCGAGGTCGAGCGTGGTTCGCATGCCAGTAGCCTACCAGATCCAGCCGCTCGTTCAGACGCGAGCGGCGGCGGCTTCGGGGCTGATCCCGGCCGCCTTGAGCTTGCTGCTCGGCGTCTGATTGCTCGGCATCCAGTACTGCTGCGTGTCGATCTCTTCGAGCGTCAGTTCGCCATTGAGGACGGCCTGCTTCCATACCTGATGTTCCGGCTCGCGGTCGTGGAACTCGGGCATCACTTCGCGGGCGAACAGATCGAGGCTCTCGCAGATGTCTTCGTGGGTATTGTTCCCGGCCTGGTTGAGGAGAATGACTTGATCGACGTTCGACTCTTCGAAACGCTTGAGGCGTTCCCGAATCGTCGCTGGCGAACCGATCAGGCCGCCACCCTTGTGAGCCGCCTCCTGGCCCTTCGGCGTCTCCCGCCAGGCGCGGTACTCGTCCCAGAGGTTGACACTGTTGGGGACGACGGGGCCGTGGGTGTTGTAGTACATCAACGAGAATTGGAAGAAAGTCCAACCTTCGGCGCGGCGAATCGCTTCTTCGTCCGTCTTCGCGCACATGAAGCCGCTGACCACGGCGATGGCCGGATTCGCCTGGTAGTCCGCGAGCTTCTCCAGGTGTTTCGTGAAGTTGTTGTAGTACGCGTTCACCCAGGCGCGGGCGGCTTCGGAGCTGACGAACTGGAAGCCAAGCGCGCCGAACCCGCGGCGGCCGGCCATTTCGATCGTCTCGAGTTGGGAGCAGGCCACCCAGAGCGGCGGATGGGGCTTCTGCAACGGCTTGGGGAGGACGTTACGGAGGGGAAAATCGAAGTACTCGCCGTGATACTCCACGCCTTCATCGCCGAACATCGGCATTATCGCGCGCACGGCGTCTTCCCAAACGGCGCGCTTGTCACGGAAACGGCGGTCGAAGGGGTGCAGTTCGGTTACGCTCGAACCCTCGCCGATTCCGAACTCGACGCGCCCATCGCTGACGAGGTCGAGCATCGAAACGCGTTCGGCGACGCGGGCGGGGTGGTTTGTCGGCAGCTGGATAATGCCATGGCCAAGGCGGATGTTCTTCGTGCGCTGGCTGGCGGCGGCGAGGAAGACTTCTGGGGCGGAGGAGTGGGAGTACTCCTCGAGGAAGTGGTGTTCGACCTCCCAGGCGTAGTCGTAGCCGAGGCGATCGGCGAGTTCGATCTGGGCGAGGGCGTTCTTGACGAGGTTATGTTCCGCGCCGTCCGTCCATGGGCGTGGGAGCTGGAGTTCGTAGAAGATGCCGAATTTCATGGGAACCTCGATCCTGTCTTGGGGCGATTCTAACGTGATTGCGCGGAATCGGCCTCGCGGCGGGCGAACCGCCGATGCACCTTGAAACGGAGTTCACGACATGGGCCAGTCGGTGGAGATGGCGAAGATATGGAACGCCATGGCGGAGCGCGACCTTGCCGCTGCGCGGTTTCTGGCGAACGGGGAGTTCTACGAACTGGCCGTCTTCCTCTCCCATGGGGCAGCCGCGTGCGCGCTCCGGGCAGCCTGGTGCCTGGGAAGACGCGGTCCGCCGCCCAACGCGAGCGGATTGGTTGAGCTGGCCGAAGGGCTTGACGCATCCGAGCACATACTGGCCGCCTGCCGCCGGTTAAACCCGCACTTCGCTGGCAGCCGATATCAGAATGCGGCGAACGGCAACCCGGCGGACAACTACGACCTCGCGTTTGCGGTTGAGCTGTTGTCTCTGGCCGCGCAAGTCGTAGAGGAGTGCTCTGGCCAGCCCGTTCCTGTCTCCGCCGAGGCGGAGGCCGAGCAACGCGACACGCTCGTCGCCGTTCGACGCCTCGCCCTCCGTTGCCGCGACGAACTCGAAGCCACCCAGGTCTACCTCTTCGGCTCTCGCGCTCGCGATGACTGGCATTTCGGCAGCGACTGCGACGTCATGGTCCTGAGCGACCGCTTCAGCGGGCTAAAACGCTGGGAGAGCTGCCTCCTCATCGAGCCGCTCTGGGACGGGCCAGTGTCAGTCCAGCCGCTCGGCCTGACGCCGGAGGAGTTCGAAGGCGCCCGCGACAAGCGGGGACCGGTCGCGATGGCGCTAGCTGACGGCTTGATCGCGCTGCTCTGAGCGGCGGCGCGGCTACCGCCCCTCCGCCGCCCAGAGGTGGGCGAGGAGGCGCGCACAGAGTTCTCCGTGCAGAAGCCGGCCGCGCGGCGTGAGCCTTACACGGCCGGGCGTCGCCTCGAGAAGGCCGGCGCTCGCCGCATCCGCCATGACCGGACCCACGGCGGCACCCAGATCGCACCCGAAACGCGCCCGGAAGGCGCCGGGGTCGAAGCCTTCGACGAGCCGCAGGGCGGTCTCCAGCCAGTCGGAGATCGCCATCGTGCCGCCGGGAAGGTAGTGCGATGTGACCGTCGATGGCAGACCGGCGGGAGACACCTGGATCGCGCCGGCCTCCTGAATGTAGGCGCGCGGGTGGGCGATGTTTTCGTACCGAAGCTGGCCCGCGGCGACTCCCTCGACCGCCGCGAGCAGCGCCGGGCCGAGGTAGCCGTGGGCGCCCGCGCCGATGCCCAGGTAGTCGCGGTCCGTCCAGTACGCGAGGTTATGTCGCGATTCGTGATTCGGGCGGGCCCAATTGGAGATCTCGTAGTGCTCGAAGCCCGCCTCGCCGAGCCGCTCTTCGGCCAGCTCGTACATCTCGGCGGCCACGTCCGGGTCCGCTTCGAAGGTCTGGTGGGAGGCCACGCGGGCGGCCAGCGGCGTCCCTTCTTCTACGGTCAGGCAGTAACAGGAGAGGTGGTCGGGCCGGAGGGCGATCGCCCTCGCCAACGAGCGTTCCCAGGCGGCAACCGTCTGAGCCGGAAGGCCATAGATCAGGTCGAGGCCGACGCTCGGGATGCCTGCGTCGCGCGCCGCTTCGAGCGAAGCGCCGATGGCCTCGGGTGAGTGGATCCGGTCGAGGAAACGCAGCTCTTCGGCATCGAAGCTCTGCGCGCCGAACGACACGCGGTTGACGCCAGCCCGGTGAAGGTCACGCAAGTAGCCGCCCATGGTCGTACCAGGGTTCGCCTCGATCGAGATCTCGGCGCCAGGTTGGAGGACCGCCCGGGCCGCGATCGCCTCGATCGTCGCGGCGATAGCTTCGGCCGGGAACTCGCCGGGTGTGCCGCCGCCGAAGCTGATACTGGTGACGCGCGACCGGGCCAGGGCCGGGCTCCAGGCGTCGATCTCCCGGAGGAGGGCGGCGGCGTAGGCGGGCTTCAGGGGGTCGAGCCCGGCATACGTGTTGAAGTCGCAATAGCCACACTTCACGGTGCAGAAGGGGATGTGGACGTAGACGGCGAGCGGTATCACGCGGCGCCGAGCCGTTCCCGGACGTCGGCGACGCGGTGGGTGGTGATGCCATCGACGCCCATCCGGGCGAGCTCGGAGGCACGGTCGAGGTCGTCCACCGTCCAGGCGACGACGCTGAGTCCGGCCTCGTGGAGGCGAGCGATGAGGGCCCGATCGAGAAGCCGGTGCTGGCAGGAGACGCCGGCGGGTGGCCGTTCTCGCCGGAGGAGCGAGAGAAAGAGGTCGAGCTTCGCCTCTACGTCGATGGAGTAGAAGCAGGGCATACCCCCCTGATCGGCGAGGGCCCGGAGGATCGGCCACCATTGCGACGAGGCGGCGAACCGGGTGCCGGGGGGAGCGGCCTGAACAGCCTCGCGAACGAGCCGGGCCGTCTCGGCGCCGCCACTCTTGAGGTCGAGGAAGATACCCGCGGGCGCGGCTGAGGCGATCACGGCATCGAGCCCGTAGGCCGCGCCGGGCAGGCGCTTCACATACCATTTTTCGTAAAGGAGAGGCAGGCGGCCGGGAAGGCGGCGCTCGTGGCGAGCTTCGAAGCGGCCGTCATGCTTCCAGAGATCGACTTCGATGAAGTCGGGGCGGCCCTGGCGGGCGTTCCGGATGGCGCCAGCCGAGTTACCCGCGGCGTGGGCGATGAGCGCCGGGCCCGGTGTGCCGGGAGGCAGGAGGATTCCGGCCGGTGCGGTCTCGGGCGCTGGCATCAGAGCGCCGCGGCGGGCTCCGTGACGGGATGGCGTGGCGAGACCGAGACGCGACCCTGGGCGATGGCCGCGATCAGCGCCTCATCCGTGATCGCGTACCCGTCTCCAGCGGGAGTGATGGCGCCGAGCGTGGCGAAGCGGCTGAGGAGCGCGGTCACCGTCTCGCGGCTCGTGCCAATCGTCTGGGCAAGCTCCTGGTGGGTGAGCCCGAGCCTGATCCGGCTGCCGTCACGGCGGCTCAGGAGGGTATCGGCCAGGCGCGCCGAGACCGGCTTGGAAACAAGGTTCATGAACGTCCGTTGCATCCCGGCGAGGCGCCTGGCCATCAGCTCGGCCATCGCGAAACCGAGGCGTGGGGACTGCTGGATGAGATGGGAGAAGTCCTCCCAGGAGATGCTGACGGCGACCGTCTCTTCGATCGATTGGGCACAGGCCGTACGTTCGTTCGCTTCGACGATCGCCATATCGCCGACGACGCCGCCGCGGCCGACGACGTCGAGGATGATCTCCTTGCCGTTTTCTGCGACCTGGAAGACCTTCACCGTGCCCTTGAGGATGAGGTAGACCCGTTCGGGGCGATCGCCGGCCGAAAAGAGCGTCTGGCGGGGACGGAAGTTCCGTTCACTGAGGAGGGGGATGAGCCGCTCCATCTCCTCATCGGAAAGGACGCTCATGACCTTGCTCAGCTGGCGCAGGTACCAGGCGATGGAGCGTTGGACGGCGTGCCGTCCACGGGCCGGGGTGCGCTGGGGCGTCTCGGTCATCGCTTATTCCTCTTCGTTGCCGTGGGTTGTGCGGAGCTGTTCGAGCAGCCTCCGTGCGCCAGCGCTCACCATCTCGGGCGCTGAGGCGCGAACGTAGCGATCGAGGTCATCGAGCGCGGCGGAGAAGGCGCCGAGCCGATAGTTCAGCATACCGCGCTCGCCCGTGAGCGCGGCGTTCCAGGGTTCCAGGCGGAGCGACAGTTCTACGGTGTCGCGCCAGCGTTCGAGGTCGCGCCGCTCCCGAAAGACGATGTGCAAATTGCGGAGCATGCGCTGGAGGAACTGGCGGCGCGTGATCGCCGAGAGGAACGATTCGGGCGAGGCTCCGCCCAGCGGTTGGCCACGCAGCCGGGCGAGCAGCTCCGCCGTGTCCAGGCGGACGCCCTGGTGGAATGGATCGACGTAGATCGGGGCCTCGGGTTCGCCGCAGCGGACGATGACGTGACCGGGGAAGCCCACCCCTTCACAGCGAAGGCCCACACGCTCGGCGACCTCCATGTAGACGAGCGAAAGCGTGATCGGGAGGCCGGTGCGACGCTTCAGCACCTGGTCGAGGTAGCTGTTCGCCGGATCGCTGTACTCGCCTTCGTTGCCGTGGAAGCCACGGACGGTGAACAGCTCGTGGTCGATGGCCTGGGCGAGGACACCGGGGTCGGCGGTCTCGTCGCTCGCGGCGCGTACCGCTTCGGCGATGAGGTCGAGCTGGCGGGCGCAATCATGGGCATCGGTGGGCCCGCCGAGGCCGGCGATCAGCATCGCCGCGCCGAAGAGGTCGACGTCGGAATCCCGGCCTGAAACGGCGGCGGCGAAGGCTTCGAAGTCTGCGTCTTCCACTGTGCTCCCAGTATACGTGGCGTGGCCTTGCGTTCGATCGCGGCGCTTAACATGCCAGCCCGAGCCGTGAGTCGTTCGGACGCCAGCGATGGCGTGGCGGCTCAAAGGTCCGCTAATCCATCAAGGCTTCGCGGTCACGGGAGGCGAGCGCATCGACGGCGACCGACGGCCGTCCCGTGCGGACCCACTGGCGAATCGAGACGTAGAGCAGCACGAGAACGAAAACGGCCGCCGAGAGCAACACGATCGCCGCGCCGGAGGCGATGTCGAACTCGTAGCTGACGAACATGCCGGCGAAGCCAAGGACCGCCCCGAGGATGGTGGAGAGCACGAGCATTCTGGCGAAGCGGTCGGTCAGCAGCCGGGCGATGACGGGCGGGATCACCAGGGACGCGGCGATGAGGGTGACGCCCATGATCCGGATCGAGGCGATGATCGTCGCCGCCAGGATGAGCGCGAAGAGCGAATCGAGCCAGCCAGCGCGGACGCCGTAGATCGGCGCCACCTCGGGGTCGAATGTGAGAAAGAGGAGCTGCTTGTAGAGCATGAAGACGGCCGCGATGGTGACCGCGAACACCCCGGCGATCACCCAGAGGTCGTTGCCGCTGACCGAGAGGAGGTTGCCGAAGAGGGCGGCGTCGAAGTTCTTCGTGACACGGCTGGCGCGGCTGATGAGGGCAACGCCGAGGGCGAAGCTCGCCGTCGTCACGATCCCGATCGCGGCGTCCGCGCCGATCTGGCGGCGTCGCGTCGCCTGGTTGATGAGGACGGCCGAAAGGAAGCCCCAGATGCCGGCGGCGACGTAAAAGTTCACGCCGGCGACGTAGCCGACGACCGCCCCGCCGAAGACGGAATGCGACATGCCATGGCCGATGTAGCTCATCCGGCGGAGGACGACGAAGACGCCAACCAGCCCGGTCAGGCCGCCGACCATCGTCGCGGCGAGGAGCGCCCGCCGGAAGAACTCGAACTGGAGGGGCTCTGCGAAGTCGATCATCGGGAGGGAGCCTCCTCCGGCTCGTGGGCGTGGAGGTGGTCGAGCTCACCGAAGACGTGCGGGCTATCGGCGACGAGGGTCATGCCGTCCTGGTGAACCACGACCATCTCTCCGCCGTAGGTGAGGCGGAGCGTTTCGTTCGTGAAGATCCGGGACGGTGGGCCATCGGCGACGATCCCGCGATTGATGCAGATCACCCGCGGAAGGTGGGCGGCGACGGCGTTCAACTCGTGGGTGGAGAGGATCACCGTGACCCCCTGCCTGTTCAGTTCGACCAGGAGGTGGAGGACATCGTCGCGGGTCTTGATATCAACGCCGCTCGTTGGCTCATCGAGCAAGAGGAGGCGGGGGTTGCGAATGAGCGCGCGAGCAAGGAAGACTCGCTGCTGCTGGCCGCCGGAGAGGTTGCGGATGTGCTGCTTGCGGAAGGCGGCGATGCCGAGCCGTTGGAGGAGGCGGTCGAGCTCGTGACGGTCTTGAGGGCGGGCCCAGGGCCACGGCCCAGAGGAGGCCGCCCGGCCCATGAGGATGACCTCCTCGACGGTCACGGGGAAGTTCCAGTCGATGGTTTCGAGCTGGGGGACGTAGCCCACCGAGGGCCGCTTCCTTCCGCCGACCGCGTGGCCATCGACTGTGGCCTTGCCGCTATAGAGCGGCACGCTGCCGAGGAGGAGGCGGAGGAGGGTCGTCTTTCCCGAACCGCTCGGCCCGACGACACCGACGAACTCGCCAGGGCGGACGCCGAGGGTCACGCCCGAGAGGACAGGTTTGCCTTCGTATCCGGCCGAAACACCGTCGAGGCGGATGATCTCCTGCACGCGGCCCTGGCTTTCTCGCTTGCGCGGGGCGCTCATCGTTCGAAGCTGTTCTCCACGGGCACGGCCGCGAGCGTTTCGGCCGTGCCCCCGAGGCGGGTGAAGAGGATCTTCATGTCCTCGACCACCATGCCTACGTACGTGTGACGCCTGTCGTTTACCGCGAAAGGCGGTTCGTCGTCGCTCAGTTTATCCTCGAACTTCGCTCCGCTCTCCTTGGCGATCGTTTCGAGGGTCTTGCTGGGGAAGACCTCGCTGCCGAAGATGGCGGGGACGCCTTCGTCCTTAATTTGCTTGATCAGGTTCGCCACCTCCTTCGCGCTCGGCTCCTTGAAGTCCGATGGCTGAGCGGCGCCGATCACGGTCCAGCCGTACTCACGCGCCCAATAGGCCCAGCTGTCGTGATAGGTAAGGAGCTTGCGGTTCTGCTCCGGCACAGTGGCGTGGTCCTTGCGGATAGCCTCATCGAGCCGCGTGAGGACAGCGGCGAACTTCTCGTAGTTGGCGGCGTAGTAGCCAGCGTTCGGGGCGTCGTTTTCGCTGAGCCAGCCGCGGACGAGTTCGGCGTAACTGAGGGCGTACTTCGGGTTCATCCAGAGGTGGGGATTCGGACTGCCCCTGGCCCTGGGGAAGCTGAAGTCGTAAAGGTAGCCGGTCTTCGCGTCATC
>JANMTH010000114.1:0-7866 GCA_031390305.1 Thermoflexaceae bacterium | reverse complement strand
ATCGTTCGAGCGTAGTCGCGAACCACTCGTTCACGGCAGGCCATTCCGTGCGGTCGGTCGGGCTGATCCTCCGATCGGTCGTGATATAGCTCGAGTTCCTGCCTGGGAGTTCCTCCCAGAGGACATCGCCGAGTTCGTCCTTCACCTTGTCTGCGAAGTTATCGCGGAGCAGATGGTAACGATCCTTGTTGTTTGGGCCCTTCAGGCTCAGCGAAACTTCCGACCAGCCTTCCCGCATGTGGTTCGTCGCGGAGAGCGTCACGCCGACCTTCCCGAGGGGAAACCCAGTCCAATGATTCTTCGAAGGCGTACTGATCTTCAGCTTGCTCCCCCGCTTCTGCAGGAACTCCTTGAATTGTGCCCAGTAGGCCAGGTGGAGCGCTTGAATGGACGAGGCGGGGCCTGCCACGCTGGCAGCGGCCGCTTTCACATGCTCGGTCCATTCGTTCGGTTGGCTCACGACGTTGAACTTCGGCGCGAAGGGAGAGCTCCCAATTCGCCAGAGTTCTATTTCCAGGCCAAAGAAGTTGACTTCATCAGCCGTGACTCGGTTGAGCCAGTCGAGCGCCGCGCGATGCTCCGAGGTGAAGCGAGAGGCGACCCAAACAATGGTGACGGCGTCGAGCCCAGCGGCATACGTCAAGAGCTGGCCGAGGTGGCCGTGGTCGGTGCGTTCCAGCTGATTCTCTACAAGGACGTACTGGCCGGTGGCCGTGTCCTTGCAGAGGATGTCCGCGCGGTACGGCCCGACTGACTGTTCTGCTCCCTCGACCTCCAGATCGAGGCCCACGGCGTCGCCGAGGACGGTGATGTTCGCGGCCTGAGCCAGCCAAGGCGTGAAGTGGGCCGCCTCGCCCTTCCAGTACTGGCGCACATCGACGCGTTCCAGGCGCCCAAGGGGCTGTTGCTGCTCGGGCATCCCTCCCAACTGCGGGAGAGTCACAGCATCACCTGCACCGCTGAGGCGGCCGAGTCGCCGGGCCACGGCTCACCCGTGGGCGCGAGAAGGTCCGCCTCGCTCGCATGGACCGAACCGCGCAAAAGGGCGAATTCGTCCTCGCTGATCGCGATCGGTACGAGGCGGGCCACCGCCCTTCCCCGTTTCGTAATCACGATCTCATCTCCGCTCGCTTGCACTTCGTCCAGGAGCGAGAGACATCGCGCTTTGAACTCCCCGGCTGCCACCGACCGTGTACTCATCGTGCTCCCGTGCCTTCCATCGCCGTGTCGGGACTATCGTAGCAAGCCGCGCCACCCGCCCACACCCCTTGTGTGCGATTCAAAGTCTTGCGCAGGAACTGGCGGCGGACCAAACGCGAAGCGCCGGAGAGCAACGAAGAGCCGGTCCCCTCTCCCGCCGCCGCGGGAGAGGGTGAGGGTGAGGGCGCGCGGCCGGGCTTCGTTCTCACGCCCGGCCTGCATCCACTGCCCCACAGCCACGCAACTCTGCATCGCCGCAGCGCCACGCCCCTTCGCATCCGCCACCGCCCGGCCTACACTGCGCCCATGGCCGACCCTCGCCTCCATCCCGCCTATTCCGATATCTCCACCTTCCTCCACCTCCCCTGGGTCCACGAGCCCGCGGCGATCGCCGCCGCCGCGCCCGATATCGCCATCATCGGCGCCCCCTTCGATGTCGCCGACACCCATCGCCCGGGCGCCCGCTTCGGCCCCCGCGCGATTCGCGGCGCCAGCTACCTGACACAGTGGTCCCTTCACCACCTTGGCCTCCGCGTCGAACCCTTCAAACACCTGACCGGCATCGACACCGGCGACGCGCTCTGCATCCCCGGTGACATCGAACGCAGCCACGAAGCGATCCGGGCCAAAGTCCGCGAAGTCATCGAGGCCGCGCCAGCCACCTTCCCCGTCATCCTCGGCGGCGACCACTCCATCACCTACCCGGCGGCTTCCGTCATCGCCGATGCTCACGACCGCAAGGTCGGCATCGTCCACTTCGATGCCCACGCCGATGCCGCCGACGCCTCCTGGGGCGTCTCCCTCAGCCACGGCACGCCCATGCGCCGCCTGATCGAGGGCGGCCACGTCGCCGGGCGGAACTTCGTTCAGGTCGGCCTTCGCGGCTACTGGCCCCCGCCCGATGTCCTCGCCTGGATGGCGGAGCAGGGCATGCGCAGCCACTTCATGTCCGAAATCGAGGAGCGCGGCTTCGAAGCGGTCCTCCGCGAGGCCGTCGAACAGGCCCTCGATGGCCCCGGCTTCGTCTACCTCTCCGTCGATATCGACGTTCTCGACCCCGCTTTCGCGCCCGGCACCGGGACACCCGAACCGGGCGGCCTCTCCGCCCGCGAACTCCTCTGGGCGGTTCGCAAGCTCGCCCTCGACGTACCCCTGGTGGCCCTCGATGTCGTCGAGGTATCTCCGCCCTACGACAGCGCCGGGATCACCGCCGAAGTCGCTCATCGCGTCTGTCTCGAGGTCATCAGCGGCCTCGCCGCCCGTCGCATCGCCCCAAGCACGTGATCCGCGCACGTGCCAGCAAACCGTCTCCCCTCGCCCAGCGCACTGGGAGAGGGGCAGGGGGTGAGGGTGGCTGGGCCGAGCACAACGCGAACCTGCAGCGGGCGCATCGGCGGGGTATTTTCAGACCACAGGCGCAGGGGGTGAGGGAGCCACCCTCTATGCCCGCGCTTCCGGCGGCCGCCCCGCGAGGATTCGGAACGGCAGGGCCCGATCGACGACCGAATCCCCTTCGCCCGCTCGAATCGCGACGCGGTAGCCACCGGCCTTCGCGATGTTCACCGGGAAGTTCGCGGCCATCTGCGCCAGCTGCGTCGCCCCCGGCGGCAGCGTCGGCGGGCGTCCAACGTTCACCCCGCCTTCGATCCTCACGAGCGTCGCGCCGTCATCGTCTTCGACCGTCACGACGATCGGCACCGGACGGTTCGTTTCTTCCCAGCCGATGCGGACACCGACGGCGACCGCCAGCCGGATCTGCATCGGCAGGTTCGGCGCGGTGAACGTATCCCAGCCACCGCCCATCAGGTAGAGCTTCCCCCCGACGATATCCGCGTGGTCGGCGATCAGGGCGTAGTCGATGTCCATGGCCGCGCATGGTACCAGAGGGCACGAAGTGTACGGAGCAGAATCCGTTATGGCCGAAGTTCTTAGACTTCGCCCTTTCCCGAATGACCGCGAGATTTTACAGTCCGGTAATGCCGCAATTCGGTCAGCCGGGCGAGTGCATCGGCTACGAACTCTATCCTCACCACGACGGCGCTCCGCCGATCATCCTCCTCCACGGGTTCACCGCGAGCAGCGCTTCCTTTCTTTCGAATCTCCGCGACCTCCGCCAACGGTTTACGGTCATCACCATCGACCTTCTCGGGCACGGCGCCTCCCAGGCCCCCGCCGAGACAGAGCCCTACCAGCCCGAGTACGCCGTCGCCCGGGTCGTCGGCCTCATGGATGAACTCGGCATCGACGCTACGCTCCTCTGCGGCCATTCGCTGGGTGGTGCGCTCGCCCTTCGCATAGCCCTGGATTGGCCCGAGCGCGTCGCCGGCCTCGTCATCATTAACTCCAACTCCGCCGCCGGAACCCCCCGCTGGCGCGAAGAGGTGCAGCCGCGCATGGTCGAGATGGCCGCACGGCTGCGAGCGGAAGGCACTGAGTTCATCAAGCGCTCGCGGATCTACGCCGCCGCCAGCCCACGGCTCCCGGCCGACGCCCGCGCTCATCTCGTCGCTGATTTCGAACGTCTTTCGCCCTCAGGCGTGGCCGGAACAGCCGAGGGCCTCGTCGCCCAGGTAAACACCTTCGAGCGCCTCGGCGAACTCCAGGTACCGGTCTTGATCGTCGTGGGCTCGCGCGATGCCGATTTCGTCGCAAACGCCCCCCGCCTGGTCGCCGCCATGCCACCAGCCCTCGTGAGCGTGGTGACCATCGAAGACGCCGGCCACGCCGCCAACCTCGAGCAGCCCGAAGCCTTCCACGCCGCCCTCCTCGCCTTCGCCGAGAGCATCGGCTACATCGGCCGGGTGGCGGGCGTCGCCTCCGACAGCCGCCGCCGCGCCGTCCTCCTCGGCCTCGGAGGGGTGTTCCTCGTCACTGGCGTGGGGCTCATCGTGGCGGCGATCGTGAACGGGACCGGCGGCAACACCCCCGCCAGCGCCGTCCCGCCTCCCACCAGGACCCCCATCGGCGTCTCGACCGTGGCCAGCGCCCGCGCGACCGCGCCCCGTGCCGCTACCACCCCGGCCGCCGCCGTCAATACCGCCAGCGCCACCCAGGCTGTCGCCGCGGCCACCGTGCCGCCCGCCACGGCCACCCCGCGCGCTACCAGCACGCCCACGCCCGCATCGGCCGAGACGCCCGACGCGACCGCGACGCCAACGGCGACCGCTTCCCCTACGGCGACATCCACCGCGACAGCGACGGTGGTACCCACCCCGTCCGGCCCCGTCGTCAGCGTCGTCGTCCTTGCGACGGCCGATGCCGCCGCCTCCTTCGGCGTCAATATCTCCCCCTTCGCCGACTACTTTTCGATAGAGTGGAACTCGACCGGCGGCAGCCCCAGTCCGCAGGGCGGACCGACGACGACCGTCGGGTTCGCCGCCCCCGGTTGTTATACCGTCTCCGTCTCCGTGCTTTTCAAAGACGGGAAGTCCCGCCTGGGCGTCAAGCAGGTCGCCGCCCTCGGTGGGGTCTGCTGAACGACGGATCGTAACCGGCCCGTAAAGCCGCGCCTTCGCCCTGCCGCGAGCCCGCTGGTACGATGGCGGGCGAAAGGCGAAAGGCGAATCGCGTGGCCGACCTCTCCATCTACCTCTTCTGGACGAGCCTCGTCTCCTCGCTCTTCGCCTGCGTGCTCTACGCCGGCTACGCCGCCAGCGCCGTCGTCTCGCTACGTTGGATGACGGCCGGGACGAGCGCCGGAACGGTCACCATCTCAGGGCCAACCGGGCAGCCGAACCCCGGCATCGGCCGGCTGGCGAGCAGCTTCACCGCTTTTACCGGCCTCGCCCTCGCCGGCGCCGTCGCCAGCCGCTGGGTCGCCGTAAAGCACGCGCCGATTTCGAACCTCTACGAATTCACCGTCGCCTTCGGGATGGGGATCTGCCTCGCCTACCTCGCCTTCGAGACCGGCACTCGTCAGCGCCGGATCGGCGTCGTTGCCCTCCCGATCGTCGCCCTCATGCTCTTCATCGCCACCCTCTTCCCCTCCGATATCGTGCCGCTCATCCCCGCCCTCCAGAACGGACCGCTCCTTACCATCCACGTCAGCTTCATGATGGTCTCCTACGCCGTCCTCACCGTCGCCTTCAGCGGCGCCGTCGTCTACCTGGCGCAGGGTGGCGAAGGCGGCCGCCGCTTCCGCTGGCTGCCCGCCGCCGAAGCCGCCGGTGACCTCGCCCACAAGGCCGTCATGGTCGGGTTCCCGCTGCTCGGCCTTGGCGTCGTCCTCGGCGCCTGGTGGGCCAATAGCGCCTGGGGCCGCTACTGGGGGTGGGACCCGAAGGAGACGAGCGCCCTCGTCCTCTGGCTGAGCATCGCCGCCTACTTCCACGCCCGCGCCGGTACCGGCTCCGTAGCGGGCGCACCCGGCATTCGCCGCATCGTCCCCGAGCGCATCCGCCGCGGCTGGCGCCCTGACCCCATGTGGTGGCTGGTCGCGATGTGGGGCCTGCTCATGTTCACCTATTTCGCCGTCAACCTCTGGGTCAGCGGCCTCCACAGCTACGCCGGCGTCTAACCCGCAGCGTCGGGCGCCCAGTAGACGCAGAGGCGCAGAGTGTAGGAGGGCTGAGGAAGACTTCCACAAGAAGGCTCTGCTCCCTCTGCGCCTCCGCGTCCAACCTGCCAGACCTGGCTTGCCGGCTACGCTCGCGGCACCCGCACCAGCCCCTCCTGGGCCACCGAAAGCCGCAGTTCGCCGCCCTCCCCATACATCGTCCCCAGGATGAGCGCGCGGGCGCTCTGGGCGGCGTGGCTCGCCGTCGTAAACAGCATCCACCCATCCCAGTGCGGCGGCCGGTGGAACCAGAGCGCGTGGTCCAGGCTCGCCGTCGTCGCCGGCTCGCGGCGGATGCCATGCATCCGCGCCACCGTGCTCAGCATCCCACGGTCGCTCGCGAACGTCAGCACCCCCGCGTGCATCGCAGCGTCCTCCGGCATCTCGCCTCGCGGCTTCATCCAGACCTGGCGGTAGGGCTCGGCCGGGCCCTTGCCCGCCGCCGCCTCCGGGTCGCAGGCCCGGATCTCGATCGGCCCCGAGCGCGCCCACCGTTCGTTCGCCTCCGTCCGATCCGATCGGATGAGGTCCCAATCGGGCAGGCCTTCCGGCGCTGGCGCCGGCGGCATCGGGTCCTGGTGCGAAATGCCCTCTTCGGGCAGGACGAAGCTCGCCTCCAGGCTGAAGATCGCCTCCCCTTGCTGGTGCGCCGTCACCCGCCGCGTCGTGAACGAACGCCCGTCCCGGATCCGGTCGACCACGAAACGAATCGGGATGCCGTGCCGCCCGCCCCGTAAGAAGTAGGCATGGAGCGAATGGACATCGCCTTCGGCGACCGTCCGGTAGGCGGCGACCAGGGCCTGCGCCGCCACCATCCCCCCGAACAGCCGCCCCTGCCCCCGTCCCGGGTCGCCCAGAAACAGGTCCCGGTCGAGCTGCTCGATATCGAGGCGGCGGAGGAGGCGGGCCAGCGGTGTGGGCGGGCTGTCGGGCATAGAGGCGCTAGCTTCATGCTGCCGGCTGTTAGGCGCGAAGAGTCTAGCCCACTGTTCCGCCAGTGCCCCCGCACGCTATGCTGCGCCCATGCCCGAGATCCCCGAACTCGAAGCGATCCGCGGCTTCTTCGACGAACACCTCGCCGGCCGCGCTATCGAATCCGTCGAAGCGCGCATCCCCTTCATCTTCCGTACCCCAGCCGCCGAACTCCGCGAGACGCTCCCCGGCGACCGCTTCGGGACACTCCTCCGTCACGGCAAGTTCCTCCTTTTCCCCCTCGCCTCCGCCCGCATCCTCGCGATCAATCCGATGCTCACCGGCCGCGTTCAGTTCATCGACGCGAAGGCCCGGATGGCGGCCAAGACCTGCCTCGTCCTCGGCCTCGAAGGCGGCAGGCAGCTTCGCTATCGCGATGAAAAGCTCATGGGCAAGGTCTACCTCGTCCCCGCCGATAGCCTTGCGGCGATCCCGAACTGGGCCAGCAACGGCCCCGACCTGCTCGACCCCGCCCTCACCGAAGAGGCCTGGCTCGCCGCCCTCAAGCGCTACCGCGGCGCGATCAAGGGCATCCTCACCAAAGCCGAGTTCGTCCAGGGCATCGGCAACGCCTACAGCGACGAGATCCTCTGGGCCGCCAAGATCAACCCCTACACGCCGAAGACGAAGCTGACGGAGCCGGACCTCCGCAAGCTCTATCGGGCCGCCCACGAAGTGATTGAGTGGGCCACGCCACTGGCTCGCGAGCGGATGGTGAAGGGTGACACCCTCGACTACGACGAGCGCCGCGACTTCGTCCGCGTCCACCGTCGCGGCGGTCAACCCTGCCCCCGCTGCGGCGCCGCCATCAGCGAAATCACCGCCAACCAGCGCATAACCAGCTTCTGCCGCCACTGCCAGCCCGGAGGCCCCAGCGGCGCCGGCCTCCTCGGGCGGGAGTGAAACGCAAAGAGCCAAAGGACCAAAGCGAGGCAGAGAAGGCTGCCTCGAAGTCGATCAGCGACATCCTGACTCGCACGGACAAGGCTCTCTCTTTGCCTCTTCGAACCTTTGCGTTTTCCTGGTTGCCCGGCTACCCGAACGCGAATCGCCCAGTTCCCACGATAACGCACCCTCTCCAGCGGCCTTGGCGCTCCTGGCATCCTGGCGTTTAGCGGGCCGCTACCCGAACACGATCG
>JANMTH010000100.1:0-1907 GCA_031390305.1 Thermoflexaceae bacterium | reverse complement strand
CTCCACACTCCGCTCTATCGCGGTCCGGCTGGCGAACTCGCGGCGCTCACACCACTCGAACCGCTCGACACGGGTGACGAACCCCTGCGAGAGCCGAGAGGCCAGCCGGTCGAGCAGGTTCAGCTCCAGCGGGTTCTGTTCGCTGGCCACGGCAACGATCCCGCCGCCGTTGCAGATCGCTTCGATCGTGTGGACCAGCTCACCCTGCATCGCCTCGCGGCCGGCGAGATACTGGAGGTCGTCCAGCACGAAGAGGCCGACATTCCGCATCTCCGCCTGGAACGCTGGGATTGCGTGGTCTCGATAGGCCGCCATGTAGCGGTTCGTGTACTCTTCGGCGTTCAGGCAGGCCACGGCGCGCGTCGCCGAAAGCACGCCAGCCATCGCGTGCAGCAGGTGCGACTTCCCCATACCAGGGAGTCCGTACAGCACGATCGGCCCGGACGGCGCCTCGCCGCTCGCCACCGCCCTGCAGCACTCCAGGGCCAGCCGGTTGCCGTCGGCCGTGACGTACCGTTCGAAGGTGAACTGGCGGTTAATCAGCCCGATAACGCCCGGCCGTCCGGCCACCGGCGCGGCCGCATCCGTCAGCGCCTCCGCGCTCCCGGCCATCGTCCGGGGGATGAACCGCACCGCGCGGACCGAGCCGATCGCCGCGGAAAGGAGGTCGAGCACCAGCGGTGCGATCCGTTGCTCCAGGTAGTCGCAGGCGAACGGTGTCGATGCTTCGACCACACAGGTCTCGCCTTCCACGCGGACGATCCGCGTCTGCTTCAGATACGTCGCGAACAGGTGTGGGCCCATCCCGAGCTGCAACTGGCCGAGGACACCATGCCAGGAGCGGGCAAGGTCTCGTGCATCGGGCGTGGGCGTTCGAGACATGCGGAGAGAGCATCCTTTCCGCCGTCTTCACGGCGAACAGATAAGGGAAAAACCTGGCCTGGTATGGTGCGCCTCCCGCTTTCGGGGCGATGCGTGCCCATCGAGGCGCAAGGACAACGTAGGCCCGCTTGGCGACCCGTTCAACAGGCTTATGTGGGTTTGGACCAAGGCCGCACACGAGATTCACGGCGCACCGGGGTTATGTGGGAGCGCCTTCTACCGCGACCGATACTTACGTCCGACGCGCCCAAATTGTCGATACCAGAGATGAACAAACGGCGAAGTCCCGCCGATCGTCCGGGCCCGCAACCCCGGCATCCCGCCCTCGGCAGGCCGCATCACGGTCCGGGACCGGCGGCCATCGTTCGGAAGACGCAAAAACGGCGGCGCCCGGGAAAGGACGCCGCCGCAATGTGGAGAGTGGACCGCACTCAGAACTCAGAACTCAGAAACTCTAGCCCGCCTGGGTGTTCGGCACGAAGCGGACCCGGTTGCGGGCCACACGGAGGGCGCGTTCCAACTTCTCGACGATCGAGATGGACTCCCATTCGCGGCGTTGGGCGATGGTCCGTTCGGCCGTCGCGAGGTCGCGCTGGTGGGCGTTGGCGATGAGAATTTCAAGCATGGGGTTGGACCTCCCTTTCGATGAATGAATCATCATTCATTTAAAGAGACAAGTCAAGGGCCCGGCGGCACCGTTCTGTGAACCAGCTCACAGAGGTGGGCTCCACGCGCTATTATCCGCTGGTGGACGGCCAGGGCAGCGTGATGAAGACGACGGACGGCGCGGGGAACGTGGTGAACACGTATACCTACGACGCCTACGGCAAGACGCGCGCCCAGACCGGGACGCAGCCCAACACCACGCGCTTCGCCGGGGAGCAGACGGACGACAGCACGGGGCTGCAGTACCTGCGGGCGCGCTATTACGACATGGAGACGGGGCGGTTCATCTCGCGGGACCCGATGGCGCACTCCCCCGCCTGGCTGGCGAACCCCTTCGGCTACACGACCGGCAACCCCGT
>JANMTH010000084.1:0-2777 GCA_031390305.1 Thermoflexaceae bacterium | reverse complement strand
GATCGCCGCTGGCCAGCCGATCCCGGTGCCGACGAGCGAGCGCTTCGGGAACGATATCGAAGACGTGGTGGCGGTGACGGAAGACATGGTGCGGGGGAAGGCGAACGTGTTCGCGCTGCGGGTGAAGGGCACTTC
Source organism: Thermoflexaceae bacterium (assembly GCA_031390305.1). Lineage (GTDB taxonomy): Bacteria > Chloroflexota > Dehalococcoidia > Tepidiformales > Tepidiformaceae > JANMTH01. Next base: position 2,642 of record JANMTH010000084.1, on the reverse strand, counting down.
GATGATCGACGACCTGATCGACGACGGCGACATCGTCTTCCTGGAGCCGGCGCGCGAGGCGGCCAATGGTGAGCGCGTCGCCGTGTGGCTGAAGGACCGCGGCGAAGTGACCCTGAAGCGGTACTACAACGAAGGTGGGCGGGTGCGGCTCCAGCCGGCAAACAGTACGATGCAACCGATCTATACGACGCCGGAGAACGTAGAGATCCAGGGACGGTTCATCTCTTCGATCCGCCCCAGCGACTAACGAGCCCTTCCTGGTGGCCGTTGAGACCGCCGGGGCCGTTCCAGGACCCTGGTAGCGCCGATGTCCGAACCAATCGTCAGCGTTCACAACCTTTCGGTCCGCTACCGGACGCGGGAATCGACGACGTATGCGGTCGATGATGTCTCGTACGATCTGGAGCGAGGCAAGGTGCTCGCCCTGATCGGGGAATCGGGTTCGGGGAAGAGCACCGCGGCGATGGCCGTATTGCGGCTGTTGGCGCCGAACGCGGAAGTGGTGAGCGGCCGCGCCGAGTTCGGCGGGGAGGACTTGCTCTCGCTCCATGAGAAGGCGCTGCGGACGATTCGGGGGCGGCGGATCGCGACCATTTTCCAGGACCCGGTGGCCGGATTGAACCCGGTGATCACGGTCGGCGATCAGGTGGCGGAGACGCTCACGAGCCACCTGGAGATCACGAAAAAGGAAGCGAAGAAGCAGGCGATCGCGATCCTCTACGCCGTTGGGCTCTCCGACCCGGAGCGGATCGCGAAGTCGTACCCCTTCCAGCTTTCGGGCGGCATGTGCCAGCGGGTGATGATCGGGATCGCGACGGCGCTCGACCCGGAGGTGATCATCGCGGACGAGCCGACGAGCGCCCTGGACGTGACGGTGCAGGCCCAGATCCTGTATCAGCTGGACGAACTGCGGCGGACGCGGGGGACGAGCATCCTCCTGATCACACACGATTTCGGCGTGGTGGCGCAGGTGGCCGACGATGTTGCGGTGATGTACGCGGGGCGCGTTATCGAGCGCGGCGATGTCGATGAGATGCTGGCGCGGCCGCTGCACCCGTACACGCATGCGTTACTGGCGACGCTGCCGCGGTTGGATACTCCGGGGGGGAAGCTGCACGCTATTCCCGGCAACCCGCCGGAGTTGAGCGGACCGGCCGAGCGTTGCCCGTTCCTTTCGCGCTGCGGAAAAGTGATGAATATCTGCCGGGCGGAAGCCGCGCCAGCGTTGCTCATGGAGGGGAGGGCAACGCATCCGGTGGCCTGTTACAACCCGGTGTGGCAAGCCTGAGGGCGGGGAAACGCAAAGGGCATACCCCATCGGGGGCGCTACGGGCGGTGGGCGCTGATCTTCGTGAGGGCGAGGACGAGGAGTTCGAGGGGAAGGCCGTCCCTGTCGCTGACCTCGCCGACCTTTATCGTGCGGTCGCAATCGACGATCGCTTCGAAGGCGGCGCGAAGGCCGCCGGTTCCGACGAGGCGGGCGCGGCGGATCATGGCGTCTCGAATGCGGGGGAACTGTCCGGGCCTGCCCATGGCGGCGCCGATCTCTTCGGGACGGGCGCCGCGTTCGACGAGTTCGATGACCTGGGCGAGCTGGCGATAGCGGCCGGCGAACATGCCGATGAGGGGCTGGACTTCGGCCCCATCGCGGACCATCATCTCCATCGCGTCGAGGGCGATCTTGAGGTTGCCATCCATGACGGCATCGGCGAGGGCGAAGCTGTTGGCGTGGCGGCGGCCGGAGCAGATCCGGTAGACGTCATCGACACCGGTCTCCCTGCCCATGGTATAGAGGGCGAGTTTGTCCAGTTCGCTGGCGATGGCGATCGTATCGGAGTGCCAGGACAAGGAATCGGGCTGGTCTTCGACCTGCATCAGGATAGCGACGAGGGCGGCGGGGTCGCCGAGCCTGCGAATCTCGTCCTCGAACGGCGCTTCCGTCTTGAAGGGGCCGTTGCGGAAGCGGACACCGCGGGCGGCGGCCTCTTCGCGAATGAAGCGGGTCAGCTCCTCGCCCTTGAGCTCGTGGTGGCGTTCTTCCTGAACGCCGGGCAGGCCCTTGAGGCGCTTGAGCATCGGGTTGCCGGGGAGCCGCTCGCTCAGTTCGGCGTCGCGGAAGACGAGGATGGTGGTGGGCGGGAGCGCTTCCTGGGCGATCGTGCGGAAGAGCGGCTCGAAGCCCTCGACGCCGCGGGGAGGGCGGCCGCCCTTCGGCTCGAAGCGATCGAGGAGGCCATCGACGATGACGAGGCGTTTGGGCGAGAGGAAGGGCGGGGTCATGGCTCCGGCGAGGATCTCTTCGGGCTTGAGGGCGTGGCCGTCGAGTTCGACGAGGTTGGTGGTGAGCATGCCGCTGCCGCCATCGGCCTCTTCCTTGAGTTCGTGGATACGGCGGCGGATGGCCATGTTATCGGCGCCGTGGAGGAGGACTATCATGGGGGATAGTGTAGTCGGTAGTCGGTGGTCAGTAGTCAGTAGCCGGTAGTCAGTGGTCGGTGGCCGGTGGCCGTAGTCGTCTGACTACTGGCTACTCGTATCTAGTGGGAGAGGAAGCAGGCCTGGATGGCGCGCGCTGTGCCGGGGTCGCCATGGAGGACGCCGCATTCTTCGGCGGGGGCTTCGCCGCGGATGAAGGCGAAGAA
>JANMTH010000073.1:0-3504 GCA_031390305.1 Thermoflexaceae bacterium | reverse complement strand
CCGCAGGGCGAACCGCTGGACGTGTTGTAGGTTCGAGGTCCGAGATGCGAGGCCCCGTGCCGTGGCAAGGCGTCAGCCGTTGTCGCGTCGGCTCCTACGCTGGAACAACGATGAGGCCGCGAATCGCTCTCGCCCCACGCGACGTAACCACCATGCAACCGGTGAACCTTCGGTTCAGGCTTCCCCCACGCGACGATAACGCGTTGAGTCGGTACCATCGCTGGCATACGGTGCTCTACGGGTTCCCGCAGGGCAGTGCGTCCGTCTGTTCTTTCAGGCGGCGCGAATCCCCCAATCGTACTGAGGTCCCCCATGAAGGTCGTCTTTTTCGAAGACGTGGAAGGCACTGCCCAGGTCGGCGACGTCAAGGATGTGAAGAACGGCTTCGCCCGGAACTTCCTCCTCCCCCGCGGCATGGCTGGCTCGACCACGAAGGACAATCTGCAGCGCGCGAATTCGCTCGCTCAGAAGGAAACCCGCCGCCAGGAGAAGCTCGACGCCGACGCCCGCGACGTCAGCGAGAAGCTCGCTGGCTACACAATCACGATCGAAGCGCGCGTCGGCGAAAACGGGCGGCTCTTCGGTTCGGTCACGAACCGCGACATCGCCGAGAAGCTGGCCGAACGGGGCCACCAGGTGGATGCCCATATCATCCTCCTGGCCGAGCCGATCCGGGAACTTGGCGCACGCCAGGTGACGGTGAAGTTCACCCGCAACGTCTCGGTCGAGATCACCGTCGATGTTGGCCCCGACGAAGAGTCGAAGCCGGTTGTCGCGCGGCTCGAAGCGGAACGCGCCGCCCAGGCGGAAGCCGAAGCCAAGCGGGCCGCCGACGCCGAGTACGCCGCTCGCCAGGAACGCACCCGCCGCGGCGAAGAGGCCGCGGCCGCGCTTGAGACCGACGACACGGAAGCAGAGTCCGAGGAATAACGGAAGGAGGTGACCGGGACCATCGCGTAGTCGAAGGCTGTCCGTGGCTCTTGCCGCGACGCCCCCGGTCCCACCTCCGCCCATGACGCTCCAGGTACTCGAACGGCTCCCCCCGCATGACGTCGAAGCCGAAGAGGCCGTCGTCGCCGCCCTCCTCGTTGATAGCGAGGCGATCTTTCACGTCGCCCCCATCCTCAAACCATCCGACTTCTTTCGCGAGAAGAACGGCTGGGTCTACGAAGCGTGCGTGGACCTCTGGCAGCGCGACGAGGCGATCAACCAGATCACCGTCGCCCACGAACTCGCGCGGAAGGACCGGCTGGAGGACGCGGGCGGCCAGACATACCTCGGCGACATCATCCGGCGGCTGCCCACGAGTCTCGGCGCCGAGTTCTACGCCGGGATCGTCAAGCGCGATTCAACCTACCGCGGCCTCATTCACGCCTCCACCGCGATACTCCAGATGGCTTACGAGGCGCCCGCCGATATCCTGACCGTCTTCGGCCGCGCCGAGGAGCTGATCCAACGTCTCCGCGGCGGCGAGAACTTCCGCGATTTCGTCCACATCAGCCAGCTTCTCCAGGCCTACCTCGATGAAGACGCGGAGGCTGTCCAGCGGCGGGAGATGGCCGCCATCCTCAGCGGCTACAGCGATCTTGATGCCCTCCTCGGCGGCCTCAAGCGCTCCGACCTCGTGATCGTCGGCGCGCGGCCGAGCGTCGGGAAGTCGAGCTTCGCCCTCGGCATCGCTCGGAACGCCGCCGTCAACCAGGGGGCGAACGTCGCCTTCTTCTCGCTCGAGATGTCGAGCGAGCAACTCGCCGTGCGCCTTTTGGCGGCCGAATCTGGTGTGGATGGGACGCGTCTGCGCCTCGGCCAGCAGACGGAGCTGGAAGAGCGGCGGATCATTCGCGCTTCCGGCGATCTTTCGGAAGCGAATATCTGGTTCGACGACACGCCCGTCCTGACCGCCGCCGAGCTGCGTGCCAAGGCGCGGAGGCTGGCCGGAGAAAAAGGCCTCGACCTGATCGTCATCGATTACCTTCAGCTTATGGCCGGCGAAGGCGGCGGCCGCAACGAGAACCGGGTCCAGGAGATCAGCTACATCTCGCGGACCCTGAAGGGCCTGGCGCGCGAACTCAACGTGCCGATCATCGCCCTCGCCCAGCTCTCCCGCGCTATCGAGAACCGCCACCCCCGCATCCCGATGCTCTCCGACCTGCGCGACTCGGGCTCCATCGAGCAGGACGCGGACGTGGTCATGTTCCTGAGCCGCGAGGAGCTCTACGTGACGCCCGAGCAATGGGCGCAGCAACACCCGGAGCTGCCCGAGAGCGCCTACCCGAAGGGCGTCGCCTCCGTGATCGTGGCCAAGCACCGGAACGGCCCTATCGGCGGCGTCGACCTTCGCTTCCGCGACCGCCTCGCCAAGTTCGAAGACTGGGTGCTGCGCACCGACGACGGCCTATGAGCGACAACCAGTCGTTTCCCGGCTTCCCCTCGGTCGGCAAGGGAACGGTTGTGCCGAACCTCTTCTTCAGCGTCGTCATGCCCCGGCTGTCTTCGGCTGCCGATGTCCTCGCTTTCCTCTGGGCGAGCAAGGCCTGCCAGGAGCAGCGCGCGGAAGTCCGGTTCGTTACCGCGCCCGACCTCTGGGACGATGAGGGCTGCCGGGCCGCCTTCGTCGCCATGGCGAGCGGCAAGGAGGAGATGGAGCGTGGCCTGGCCGCCTGCGCGAGCGCCGGGGCACTCCTCGCCATCGAGCTGCTCGGGCCCGACGGCGTGGAGCTGGCCTACTTCGTGAACAACCCGGGGTCGCGCAGGGCAGTCGCCCGTGCCCGCGCCGGCGAACTCGAACTGCGGCCACGGACGACGGTCCGGGCGATCGCCATCGAGGCGCGGCCAGGCATCTTCCGCCTCTACGAAGAGAACATCGGCACGATCACGCCGCTCGTCGCTGAACGGCTGCTCGCTTCGGCCGAAGAGTACCCCTGGGAGTGGATCGAAGACGCCTTCCGCGAGGCCGTAGAGCTGAACAGGCGGAGCTGGCGGTACGTCGAACGCATCTTGCAACGCTGGACCGAGGAGGGCCGCAATGAAACGGTTGGACGAGATTCTTACGACCCGGCTCCCCGCAACGGTGGCCCCGCCCCAACCTACGTCGCTCGCCGCCGCTGAGCCCGAAGCGCCGCCCTGCCCGCTCTGCGGCGGCGGCGGCTTCGTGCGCCGTCAACGCCCGCTCGACGACCCGCTCTTCGGCAAGGTGGAGCCCTGTGACTGCGTCCTTTCCGAGGCCCAGGACGTGCGCCGCAACCGCCTCGAACGCCTGAGCAACCTCGGCTCGCTCACTCGCTTCACCTTCGCTTCGCTCCAACGGCTGGGGCGTGGCGGCAACGAACCCTCGTTCGGCGAGGCCTTCGATGCCGCCCGGCGGTTCGCCGAGGAGCCCGAAGGCTGGATCGTCTTCACCGGCCCCAGCGGCAGCGGCAAGACGCACCTGGCCGCCGCCATCGCCAACCGCCGCATCGAGCTGGGCGGCCCGGCCCTCTTCATGGTCGCGCCAGACCTCCTCGA
>JANMTH010000071.1:0-5277 GCA_031390305.1 Thermoflexaceae bacterium | reverse complement strand
GCTCGACTGACTTCTTCGGCTCGGCGTAGCGACACCGTCGCCCGCCTCGGCGGCGACGAGTTCGTGCTGCTGTGCCACCCCATCAGCAGCGGGTCCGATGTCGATGTCGTGATCCGCAGGGTCATGCAGGCGCTCAGTGTGCCGGTGGTCGTCGGCGACGTCCGGCTCGATCTGTCGGCCAGCATCGGGACGGCCATGACGAGTGACCCAGCAGCCGATGCCACCCGCCTGCTCGGTGCCGCCGACGCGCAGATGTACGTCGCTAAGCAGGACGGCGGCGGCGGGTTCCGGAACGATGTTGGCGACGCCGCATCCGGACTCGTGTGAGTCAGCAGCACCACGACCGTGCACGATCTCGGGGCCTACCGGCGTTCGCTCAAGGCGCTCCTTGAACTGCCGAATCTGAAGGTCATCTGCCCCGGCCATGGCCCACTCGTCCACGACCCGCGGGAGCGGCTACAGCAGTACATCAATCACCGCGACATGCGCGAGCGCCAGATCCTCGGCGTCCTCCAGGAGGGCGGGCCGCGGACGAGCTGGGAGATCATGCTCAAGCTCTACCCGGAGATCGACAAGCGGCTCCGGCGGGCGGCCGAGAACAACGTCCGCGTTCACCTCGTCCAGCTCGAAAACGAGGGCCGTCTCAAGGTGTACGCCGGGAAGGCGCGCAACCCGTCTGCGGCGAAGGTGGCCCGAGACGTCGAGCACGCCAAGCAGCGCCAGACGGTGATCAAGCAGGCCAAAAAGCTCGAAGCCGAACAGCGCCGGGCCGAGATCCGCGCCCAGGAGAACCCGGCGACCGGCGAGTGGGCGGAGCCACCGCGCTACGAGCTGAACTGAAACAAGCCGTCACGTCGTACAATCTGTCGCTGGAGGCGCCCGATGAGTCAACCGATCGCACTCAGGCTCGTGGTGGAGGTGGCGGACGGCGAATGCCTCACGGTACCTGGATCGGCGACGGCGGCGTTCGGTCTGGGGCGGTGGGTGGTGACGGTGGCCCCGGCAAGAGAGGACCAGTCCTTCCTCGACGCTGAGGCCTTCCTGGCTTCCTACGACGAGCAGGACGAAGGGATCTACGACGACCTCGTGAGCGGCGGGCATGCGGCCGGGTGAGCTCTGGCTCAGTGCCTTCGAGTTTTCCGACGGGAGCGGCGTTAAGGTACGCCCAGTCTTGATCCGGGCTCCGGCGCTCCTCCACGGTGCATCGATAGACGCGAGACGCCAGTCGGAAGGCTGGAACGCCATCAGTCTCAAGCTGGAGGAGTAACACATGCCCCGGATGTCCGCCGAAGACCTCGCCGCCTACCTCGAAGAGCCCCACACCGGCGTCATCGCCACCCTCCGCGCCGATGGCATGCCCTACACCGTGCCGATCTGGTGGCTCTGGAAGCCGGACCCGGCCGCCCCCGCCTTCGAAGCCGGGAAGCACACCTACCCGGGCGGCGAGCTCTGGCTGACGGGCACGTTCTCGCGTGTTTGGTGCCGACAGTTGATGAGGGACGGCCGCGCTTCGCTCTGCATCGAATCCGGCCCACCGGTCACCGGCCACGTCGGCTTCGATGGCGTCTGTGAGCTCCTCGAGCGGCCGTCATTCGATATCTGGCCGATCTCGCGCGAGCTGGCGGAGAAGTACGTCGGACGGCGAGACCCCGCGAACGCCGAGGCCGTCGACAAATTCTTCGCGAACATGCAAACGGAGCCTCGTCTTCTTTTCCGGATGCGGCCCCAGGTGCTTCGCGCCATCGACATGCGTGTCTACCGTGGCAAGCGGGCCGACCGCGACCACCAGGAAAGAGATAGCGAAGCCTGAGGACTGCTAGACGCAGAGTCGCAGAGGAGCAGAGTGAATCCGGCCCGGCGATGCGCTCAGCCGCTTACTTCATTGATGTCGGTGGCGCATCAACGCGCTTCCGCCAGGCGGCCTCGAACGCGGCCAGGTCCGCGTGCGGCGCCACGCTGTTCAGGGCATGGAGAAGGGCGATGTGGAGGAGATGGTATTGAGCCTGGACGTTCGGCGCGCGGCCGGAGATGACGTGGCCCAGGTCGTAGGCCGACATGCCGTTGATATCGAAGTAGGGCAGGGTGTAGACGAGCGTCGCCATCGCCGATTCGAACGCGTCACGGGCGACGGCGGGCCCCCCTGCCGTCGCCTCGGGTTCGAGCTGCCACCAGTCGTAGAGCCCGAGCATCGTGAACATGAACCCGTTCAGCGTGAGGTACGAGGGGCTGCTGGGGTACTCCTCCAGCGTCATGAACTTCGAGAGTCCTCGGTCGAGAGCGGTCAGCGAGGCGCGGTTCCCTCCGCTCGCCTGGTCGCGGAGCAGCCAGGCCAACGCCGCTTCGCCGGCCGTCTCGTACCGTTCTTCCCCCGTTATCGCGAACGCGCGGGAAAAGACGCTGAGCGCCTGGCCCTGGGCCAGGGCGGAAGTCCAGCCCGCCGCTATCACCTCGCCCGTGAGGTAGTAGGGGTACGAGAACGGGTAGCGAATCGCCCCCGAGTTGTCCTGCATCGTCGTCAGAAACGCGGCCTGCTTGAGGAACGGTGCCAGCGTCCCGGCCTTGGCCACGTACTTCCCATGGAGGCCGAGAGCGTACTGGGCGATGGTCGCCGGATTGTGGTACCAGCCCGCGCCGTAGGAGACGATCGGGATGCCACCGCTGTCCAGGGAGATGACGGCGTCGGTCAGCGAAGCGGTCGGCGTCTGGGCAAGGGCGCGTACGAGGCCCGGAAACGGGTCGTGGAGGCCGAAGTTCAGGTAGTCCCCAGCGGGCGTGTACCGCTGGATGCGGGTCGTATAGTCGAGCCTCAACGAGCGATACGCGGCGACGGCCGAAGAAGCGCCGCTGGCGTCGCCCGGCCCCGGCTTATAGATGGGAAGCCCCGCCGGGCGCATCGCGAGGGGCAGCGGAAGGTGCTGGAAGCCGCCGATCGCCGGAAGGACGGCGCCGCTGTCCTTCGCGATCCCCGTGAAGCGCAGGCGGACCGTGAGCGCCGAGGCGGGCGCGGGCCCGTCCCCTGGCGCGTCCCCGAAGGCTTCCCGCGATGCCGATGTCAGGATCGCGGCGGCGAGCACCAGGCTCGATAGAAGCCACGCGAGTGGTGGCGTCCCTCGCCTCCCGATCCCGGGAAGGTTCCTCACAGGGGCTCGCTTCCGGCGGCGGCTACTCCCATCCCAGGGCGATGGGAGGGCGGCATTCCGCCTGGCGCTGACCGTTCCGGTGGCGCGCCACGAGTCATGCTAGGCCGGCCGCCAGCTTCGCTCCACGCCACGGTCAACACGCGTTGACACGGGAGCCCCCGTGGGCGCTACGATCCATGCACTCTCTCGATAAGGACTATCAGCCGCGAACGCGGCTCTTTCAGGCTTATGACGCACATCGTCCACCGCCGTCTCCAGGTTAGTGTTCAACCCGTTCCCAAGCAGGCCGCCGAAGACCGAGTGAAGAACTTCGACGAAACCTATTTCGGGTTCGATCTCAACGCGGCGATGGTCGAAGCCTCGCGCTGCATCCAATGTCCCTCCGCGCCCTGCCAGGAAGCCTGCCCCGTGGCCAACGATATCCCCGGCGCCTTCGCCTTCCTCGAAGTCGGCGACATCCTCGGCGCGGCCGATAAGTTCCGCGAGACGAGCAACCTGCCAGAGATGTGCGGCCGCCTTTGCCCCCAGGAGAAGCTCTGTGAGGGCGCCTGCGTGGTCGGCTTTGCCATCCGCCCCGATGGCCGCAACGAACCCGCCGTCACGATCGGCAAGCTCGAGGCGTTCTGCACCGACTACCAGCGCAAGGAGATTGGCGGCTACCCGATGCCCCGCTACCTCCCCGAGCCAACGGGCCGCAACGTCGCCGTCATCGGCGCCGGGCCCGCCGGCCTCGCCGTCGCCGAAGAAGTCGCCCTTCGCGGCCACGGCTGCACGGTCTTCGAATTCTGGCCCGAACCGGGCGGCGTCCTCGTCTACGGCATCCCGAACTTCAAGATGCGCAAGTCGATCGTCGATGAGTATCTCGCACACCTTGAAGCGCTGGGCGTGAAGTTCGTTTGCAACACCTACGTCGGGCGCGATATCACGATCGACCAGATGCTCGACGGTGATTTCGACGCCGTCTTCCTCGGCACCGGCGCGGGAGTCGGCAATGTCATGGAGATCGAGGGCGAGGAGCTGATCGGCGTCCACAAGGCGACCGACTTCCTCGTCCGCGGCAACCTCACGCCCGACCAGCTCCCGGCACACCTCAAGGAGCCCCTTCCCGCGCTCCAGAACGTCGTCGTCATCGGCGGCGGCGATACGGCCATGGACTGCGTCCGCACGGCGATGCGCCTCGGAGCCGGTCAGGTGACCTGCGTCTACCGCCGTACCGAGGCGGAGATGCTGGGACGTGGCGAGGAGCGCAAGAACGCCCGCGAAGAGGGCGTCACCTTCGCCATGCTCACCCTCCCGACCCGGATCATCGGCGATGAATCCGGCAAAGTGGTGGCCGTCGAACTGCAGAAGATGGAGCTCGGCGAACCCGACTCCTCAGGGCGCAGGGCGCCCAAAGCGATCAAGGGCAGCGAATACATCGTGCCCGCCGACGCCGTCGCCATCGCCATCGGCTACGGCGCCGACCCGCTCGTCCCCAAGACGACGGAGGGCCTCAAGGCCGACCGCAAGGCGCTCGTCCAGATCGACCAGCAGGGCCGCACCAGCCGCCCGGGCGTCTTTGCCGGCGGCGACAACGTCAACGGCGCCGACCTCGTAGTGACTGCCCTGGCCGACGGCCGACGGGCCGCGGACGCTATCTGCGCGTACATCGACGGTCTGCCGGCTCGGCGGTAGCCGGGGAAACGCAAAGAGACAACGGGACAAAGAGCTCGCCAGAAGGTCTTGCCCGATGCCTTGCTAAGGTCTGGCGCTCCTGGCGATTCCGTCTTCGCCGAAGTTGTCGATCAACAGCTCCGGGATCGGGCTTCGCAGCGCGCCCTTGGAGTTGATGGCGCGAGACATGCTGACCACGGCCAGCCGGTACCCCTTACCCTCGTACAGCTCCCGGATAAACGGGTGGTCGGAGTTCGAAAGCATCGCCCGCACACCGCGCGATGTCATTGCGTCGAAAGCGGCGGCGAGGCGGCGCTGCTCCGGCTCGCCGAAACTGGCGGCCGTGTAGCTGGTGAAACGCGCCGTCGCCGTCAGTGGGTGGTAGGGCGGGTCGAGGTAGACGAAGTCCCCCGGGCCAGCGGCCGCACAGGCCGCGTCAAAGTCCTCCACCGCGAGGTCAACGCCCTGGAGCGCGACCGAGGCT
>JANMTH010000047.1:0-2450 GCA_031390305.1 Thermoflexaceae bacterium | reverse complement strand
TGATCGTCTGCTGGCTGTTCGGCGTTCGCTCGCGGGCGAAGGCGACGGCGTAGTCACGAGCGGCGCGGGCGACACCGATCGTCGTCGCGGCCACGCCGAGCGCGAACCAGGCCATTCCCGCCCCGCCGCGAGGGTCTGGCGAGCCGTGACGCCCACGCGTCACAAGACGATCGCTCGGAAGGAGTGTCCCTTCCATCACGAAGTCGTGGCTGCCCGTCGCCCGCATCCCCAGCGCGTCCCACGTCTCCTCGATGCGGACGCCGGGGTCGTCGCGATAGACCACGAAGCTGGCGAGATCCGGCCCGCCCCCGTCCGCCGCGTCAATGCGGGCGAGGACGATGAACGAGTGGAGGACGGGGGCCATCGTCGTGAACGTCTTACGGCCATCCAACCGCCAGCCGTCCGCCGTCTCGATCGCCGCCGTATCGGGCAGGCCGCCACCGGCCGGGCTGCCAAGCCCCTCCTCCGTCGCGACCGTGTTCACCAGCCATCCATGCTCGACAGCGCCGCGGCAGAACTCGTCCAACCAGCGGTCGGGATAGGTCTGGGCGTCGGCCTGCGCGCCGAAGAGCTTGGTGTGCATCATGAAGGCGAGGGCTGTCGAGCCGTCGCCGCGCGCGAGCTCCTCCTGCACGCGGAGCGAGGTGGCGAGGCTGGCGCCGTAGCCACCCTGGCCGCGCGCCACCGTTAGCCGCATGAAGCCGGCCTCGCGGAGGTCCTCGAAGTTCTCGAAAGGGAAGCTGCCCTCACGGTCGTGGCGGGCGGCACGTTCCGAGAAGGCGATGGCGAGGCGCCGGGCTTCTCCGGGCCAGTCGGGTTCCTGCATTGGCGCCAGTGTACCCGCCGGGGTGTGAAGCACGTCACTGAGAGGTGGTTGACGGACGCGCTACTATGCCCTCGCGGAGACGGAGGGAGCCATGGCCGGACGCCGGGCGGCAATCGTCATCGGAATTGGGGCGACGGAGGGTTTCCCGGCGCTTCCGGGCGCTCTCGCCGGGGCCGACGTTTTCACGGCGTGGGCGAAGGCCGCTGGCCTCGACCCGGTCCATCAGTTCGACGACCGGGCGGCGAAAGTGCGCCTGGCCGATATCGCCGATGCCGTGGACGCCCTGATCGCGCGGGCCGACATCGAACAGCTCTTCGTCTACTTCGCTGGCCACGGGCTCGCCCTCGGGACGCAGGAGGACTTCTGGTTGCTTTCGGCCGGTACACGACGGCCTTCCGAAGTCGTCGCCTTGCATGGCTCGCTGCGCATCGCCCGCCACGCCGGCATCCCACACGTGATCGTCTTCTCCGATGCCTGCCGCACGGTGCCGCCGACCTCCCAGATCGATGCGGCGCTCAGCGGAACCTCGATCTTCCCGCCCGCCGCGCCAGCCGATCCGGCGACGATCGACGCCTTCTTCGCCTCCCGGCCCGGCGCCCCTGCCCAGGAGCTGAACGGTCACGGTCTCTACACCACCGTGCTTGTCCAGGCTCTCGAAGGCAAGGCCAACCTCGGCCGGGTCGATCCCCGCGCTGGTTCGAAGGTCATTTGCGCCGAAGACCTCGACCGTTACCTGCGGGAAGCCGTACCGCTGGAGGCCGACCGGCTCCGCCTCCAGGTGCAGTATCCGTGGGCGACGACGGAGTCGGAGTTTCCCGCGTTCATGGTACAGGCCGCGGCGCCGGTCTCGTTCACCCTCACGATCGACGCCGAACTGGCGGGCGGCCTCCCGCCAGAGGCGGCAACGGATGTGGCCGTCGAGATCTTCGCGATCGACCCCGTGACGATGGACCCGAGATCGGTCCGCAAGGCCCGCGGGATCCCCCACACGGCGACCCTCCCGCGATTCGGGACGTACGGCGTCTCGCTCTCGCTACCCGGCGTCGAACAGGAGCCACCGGCGCCCGAGCCGTACAAGATCCTCAGGGGCGACGCGACAGCCCGCGTAGTCCTGCGGCCGCGGCTCGCCCACGCCGCCCCCGAGCGGGGTTTCGGGATGGCACCCGGCGGCGAAACGGCGCCCGCTCCTCCATCCCGCGGCGTCTCCATCCGCGATATCGCCGCCAACCTCTCGACCTACATCGACCTCGGCGCCAGGCCCGGTGTCTCCGTCAGGGGCACAGGCGCCGCCGAGCCCCGGCTCGCCCTGCTCGAGGTCTCGGTGGTGGACGAGGCGGGCCGCCTCCAGCCCGCGGCGCCCTCCGCCGGCTGGTTCACGGTGCTCACGGAGGACCTCGTCTCGGGACGCGTCATCTCCGAAGACCGCCTCCTCGCGGCGGGGGAGGAACCCGTACCCTCGGCCGCGCTCCTCCCCGACGCGTCGGTCGCCGAACGGATCCGGCGCGTCGAAGCGGTGCGTTGGCGCTCACACTACGAAACGGCCACGGGGCTGACCGTGAACGGCACGCGCCTCTACAACGCCTACGCTCGCGGCGGCCACGAAGGCATGTTCAAAGAGGACGGC
>JANMTH010000028.1:0-2983 GCA_031390305.1 Thermoflexaceae bacterium | reverse complement strand
AGGTGCGACCGGCACCGACCTCGTCCTCCGCGTCACCCAGATGCTCCGGGCCAAGGGCGTCGTCGGGAAGTTCGTCGAGTTCTACGGGACGGGCCTGAGCAGCCTGCCGCTCGCCTCGCGGGCGACGATCGCGAACATGGCCCCGGAGTACGGGGCGACGATGGGCTTCTTCCCGGTGGACGCCGTGACGCTGAACTACCTTCGCTTCACCGGCCGTGACGCCGCCCTGGTCGATCTCGTCGAGGCCTACACGAAGGCACAGGGCCTCTTCCGCACCGACGCGACGCCCGACCCGGCGTTCTCCGACACCCTCGAACTCCAGCTGGGCGATGTCGAACCGGCCATCGCCGGACCGAAGCGGCCCCAGGACCGGATCAACCTCCGCGAGTCGAAGGAGAGCTGGGCTCGCGACGGCATCACGATGACGCCCGAAGAGAACCGCGCGCGCAGCGTCACCGTCGATGGCTTCGAACTGAAGCAGGGCGCCGTCGTCATCGCCGCCATCACCAGCTGCACCAACACCTCGAACCCGGAGGTCATGCTCGGCGCCGGTCTCCTCGCCCGAAAGGCCGTCGAGAAGGGCCTGAAGACGCCTCCCTGGGTGAAGACGAGCCTCGCGCCCGGCTCGCAAGTCGTCACCGAGTACCTCGACGCGGCGGGCGTTTCGCCCTACCTCAACGAACTCGGCTTCAACCTCGTCGGCTATGGCTGCACCACCTGCATCGGCAACAGTGGCCCGCTCGATGAGAAGATCACGGCCGCCATCAAGGAGGGCGACCTCGTGGCCGCCGCCGTCCTTTCCGGCAACCGCAACTTCGAAGGCCGCGTGAACCCCGACACCCGCGCGAACTACCTCGCGTCGCCGCCGCTCGTCGTAGCCTATGCCCTCGCCGGCCGGATGGACTGGGACCCCTACAACGAACCGATCGGCGAGGGGACGGATGGGCCTGTCTTCCTCCGTGACATCTGGCCCTCCCAGGCGGAAGTCGGCGAAGCCGTTCGCACCTCCGTCCGCTCGGAGATGTTCCAGCGCCGCTACGCCGATGTCTTCAAGGGTGACGAACGCTGGCAGAACATCGAGACCCCCAGCGGAGACCTTTACGAATGGGACGAATGGTCGACCTATATCAAGAATCCGCCGTACTTCGATGACCTCACGGCGACGCCCTCGCCCATCCAGGACATTTCCGGCGGACGCGTCCTCGTCATGGTCGGCGATTCGATCACGACCGACCACATCTCGCCCGCCGGCAACATCGCCGCGAACAGCCCCGCCGGGCATTGGCTGCAGTCACAAGACGTGAAGCGCGAGGACTTCAACCAGTATGGCGCGCGCCGCGGCCACGACCAGGTGATGGTCCGTGGGACGTTCGCCAACATCCGTCTCAAGAACCTCCTCGTCCCCGGAAGCGAAGGCAACGTCACCGCCCACCAGCCAGGCGGCGAGCAGATGTCGATCTTCGATGCGGCCATGCGGTACAAGGCGGAAGGCGTCCCGGCGATCATCCTCGCCGGCAGGGAGTACGGCTCCGGATCCTCCCGCGACTGGGCGGCGAAAGGCCCCTATCTGCAAGGCGTCAGAGCCGTCATCGCCGAAAGCTACGAGCGGATTCACCGTAGCAACCTGGTCGGCATGGGCATCCTCCCGCTCCAGTACCTTCCCGGGGACGACCGTGAGAGCCTCGGACTCACCGGGCGCGAGACCATCTCGATCAGCGGCGTGGCCGAGGACTTGCGCCCGGGCAAGCGCCTGACCGTCACCGCCACAGGGGACGATGGGCGAGTGACAAACTTCGAAGCCATCTGCCGCATCGACACGCCCGTCGAGCTGGACTACTACCGGAACGGGGGCATCCTCCAGTACGTCCTGCGGCAGATCGTGGCGGCGGGGTCTTAAGGGAGGGCGAAATCGCTGGACCCGATGAGGCCCCACCCGCGAGCGAGGCAGGTGCCGCAGGGGGTGTCGTCGGGCTCCACGAGCCCGGTACCGAAGCAGCTCGTGCACTGCCCGAGAATCGATTCAAGTCGCCAGCAGCCATCGCCGTACGTCAACCGTGCGAGGTGCGGCCAGCGATACCCCGGCGCTTCGCTTGAGTCGTACAGCCGAAAGATCGCTTCGTCCCCATAAACAACACCAGGCCCGACGACGAACACACCACGTGGCGGCACCGTCCCCCATCTATCTAGCGCCCGGCAGAACTCGTCGTCAGGCGTCTCCTTGAGAATGGCCTCGAGAGATTGGCTCGCTTCGGCGACCGCGGACTCAGTGGGTGCGATCATCATCGGGCTCCTCTGTCAGACATTGTGGCACGGCCAGTTCGAGGTATCCAAGAACGGCGGCGTAGGCGGCGGCGGCCGGGAGCGACGCTTCCCGCAACCGCCGCCAGCGTGGCAGGCCGGATTGCGCGGCCACCGAAGGGCCAGAACTCGGCGCCGGGGCCGTCTTGACGATGATCCGCCTGAGGTTCTCCAGGAGAGCGAGACGCTGCACGTCACTCAGCGGCGCCGTTTCGGCCGCGACCGATAACTCCCGGATGCCCTGAAGCATCTCGCGTTGAGAACAGTACGGTGCCGCCGTCTGGAAGCCCGCCCCTGCAGCGATCGCCTCCAGCCTTGCTTGAAGATCCTCGTCCACGGCGCGAGCCTACAACGCCGGCATGGGAGCGCCAAAGGCAGCCTTCGCTAGAATGGCTGCACTCACTCCCGCAAGAGGCCCCGCATGCCCAAGATCAAAGTTCTCAACCCCGTCGTCGAAATGGATGGCGACGAGATGACCCGCATCATCTGGCAGTTCATCAAGGACAAGCTCATCCTCCCCTACCTCGATATCACCCTCGAGTACTACGACCTCGGCATCGAAAACCGCGACGCCACCAACGACCAGGTCACGATCGATTCCGCCGAGGCGACGAAGAAGCACGGCGTCGCCGTTAAGTGCGACACTATCACGCCCGACGAAGAGCGCGTGGTCGAATTCGGCCTC
>JANMTH010000815.1:0-3573 GCA_031390305.1 Thermoflexaceae bacterium | reverse complement strand
TCTCGAGAACAGCGGCTCCGCCAACCGCTCCATCCTCGTTGTCGCGATGACTCTTCTGATCGCCGGATTCGGCTTCAAGATGGCCATCGTGCCCTTCCAGATGTGGGTGCCGGACGTGTATCAGGGCGCGCCGACGCCGGTCGCGGCCTTCCTCTCCGTCGGCTCGAAGGCCGCCGCCTTCGCCGTCGTCACCCGCATCTTCCTCGAAGCGCTCGGGGCCGACTACCTGAACGAAGACTGGTCGATCATCTTCGCCGTCCTCGCCGCGGCGTCGATGATCCTCGGCAACCTGATGGCCGTCGTCCAGACCGACATCAAGCGGATGCTCGGCTACTCCTCCGTCGCCCAGGCCGGTACCTTCCTCATCGGCCTCGCCGCTATTTCCGGAACCTCCGGCGACGACCTCACGCTCGGGGCGAGCGCCGTCCTCCTCTTCCTTGCCGCCTACGCCTTCACCAATCTTGGCGCGTTCGTCGCCGTCATCGCCATCTCCCAGAAGATCGGCAGCGACCAGATCAAGGACTACGCGGGAATGTGGAAGCGCGCCCCGTTCCTCACGGTCGGCCTCGCCTTCTGCCTCGTTTCGCTCACGGGCATCCCGCCTACCGTCGGCTTCTTCGCGAAGATGTACATCTTCAACGCCGGCATCCACGCCGACCTCGCCTGGCTCGTCATCATCGGCGTCCTCAGCAGCATCGTTTCAGGCTTCTACTACCTCAGCGTCGCCCGCCAGATGTTCCTCGGCGATGGCCAGGAGGGCGGGAAGGTGCGGACGTCGCCAAGCATCGGCCTCGCCCTCGGCGTCGCGATGGCCGGTGTCCTCGTCTTCGGCGTGCTCCCCTACCCGCTCATGTCGGCCGCCGAAAACGCGGTCGAAGTCTTCGTACGTTGACCACTCCCGAATACGACGTTTCGCTTGAACTGACCGTCGAGGCCGAGGACCTCGACGTCGCCGCTCTCGGCGTCCTCGCCGATCGCGTGCTCGCCGGCGAGGACGTACAGCCGAACACCGGCCTCTCCATTCTCGTCACGGGCGACGACGAAGTGCGGGAGATGAACCTCCAGTTCCTCGGCATCGACGAGCCGACCGATGTCCTCTCCTTCCCGGATGAAGCCGGCGACTTCGTCGTCGGCATGGCCTCCGAACCGTACCTGGGCGACATCGCGATCTCCCTGCCCACGGCCCGAAGACAGGCCGCCGCTATCGGCCATTCGCTCGACGCCGAGGTCTCCCACCTCCTCGTCCACGGCATCCTCCACCTCCGCGGCTACGACCACGTCGATGACCCCGAGGCGGAAGCGCGGATGCGTTCCCGCGAAGAGCACTATCTCGGTGGCGCCGGCCACGTCCACCACCAGTAGCTAGGCGGTTGGATGGGTGTGGCCGTGGCGAAGCCCGCTGAGACAGTGCACTCGCTCTGAGCTTGCCCTGGCAACGGCGCGCCAGCCCCTCGTGTATCATCGGCGTATGACGCTGCTCGCCGAATCACCCTCCCAGGCCGAGCCCGAGGTCTACTTCCGCCCGGCGATCTCTCTTTCAGGCGGACGCGACGATTGCGTCGCCGTCGCCCGGATTCGCGCTGGTACGCCGACCTGAACGACCAGTATGGCGCTGAGCCCCCGAACTATCCGCTACCGTCCGACGATGCCACGGAGCACCTCTCGCCGCCCGCTCGGCCTGCCGATCCTCCGACGGTGACCGCGCTCGCCCCCAGCACACCAGCGGACGCCGCCACGGCCACCGATTGGCTGCTCTACGCGCGAGACCTCACGAAGTCCTTCGGCGCGACCCGCGTGCTCGACCGGCTCAGCCTTGGCCTGGCGCCGGGGACGATCCTCGGTCTTGTCGGCCCCAACGGGGCGGGCAAGACGACCCTCCTCCAGATCCTCTCCGGCATCATCCCGCCCGATTCCGGCGGAATCTGGATCGGCGGCGCCTGGGTCGATTTCGACCGCAATCCCGAGGCTCGCCGCGGCCTCGGCCTGATGCTTGGCGGCCGGATGCTGATCGAAGACCTTCGCGCCGGGGAATACTTCGACTTCATCGCCGCTATGTACGGCGCCGGCCCCCACGCCGCGACGGTTGCCGGCATGGTTACGCGCCTGCGCCTGGACGAACACCTGAGTAAGCCGATCAAGAGCCTCTCCGCCGGCACGAAGAAGAAGGTCGAGTTCGTCGCCGCCGTTCTCCACCGTCCGCGTGTCCTCCTCTTCGATGAGCCCTTCGAGGCGCTCGACCCACCCTCTGTTCGCGACCTGACGGAGGTCACCCGCGCCTACGTCGAAGCGGAAGGCGCGGCGGCCGTCATCTCCAGCCACATCGTGCCCTATGTGCGACCGCTGGCGACGGAGGTCCGGCTCCTCTGGAAGGGCACGCTCTGCCAGGTAGAGGATGTCGCGCGGTTGCTGACCGAACGGCCCGGGGATGGCGAACTGCAAGCCTGGGCCGATGTCCTGGAGGGGATCTAGCGATGCCGGCGGTGGCTCGGCCGGGAGCCAGTTTCCGTTCCCAGTTGCTGGCGCTGATGCTGGCGCGCCGACGCTTCAGCGCCGCCCAGCGGCGCGAGAGCCCCGGCGCCTGGTGGACGAAGCGGGTGTTGCTCTCGGTGGGGGCCGCCTGGGTGCTCTTCGGGAGCGCCGCCTCGGCCATCGCCATCGCCCGAGACGCCGACGTGGACCCCGCACGGGCGGCCGTGCTCTTCCTCCTTGGACCGATAGCGGTCGCCTCGCTGCTCATGGTCACGCGGCTCCGTGCCGAGGCCGATGGCCACCCGCTGGGTGAGCCTCGCTGGCTGCTGCCGCTCTCCCGCTGGCGATCGGCCTGGCTGGCGACCGCCGAAGACGTCGTCTCGCTCGAAACCGCATTCATCGCCGCGCTCGGCGTCCTCCCCTGGCTGGGCACGCTTGCGGCCGGCGAAAACTGGCTGACGCCCTGGGGATGGTGCGCCGTAGCGCTCGCGCCGATGGCCGCCGTGGCCTATCGGACACTGCTGATCTCCGTGCAGGCCTGGGCCGCGAGCGCCTCCGATGGCGGCGGCGGGGTGGTTCTCCGGGCGGCTTCCATCCTCGCCCTCGTCCTCGTGCCATTCGCCACTGGCGCCATCGCCGAGCTGTTTTCGGCGGGCTCGGCCGACGTCCTCAGGCTCCCGCTGCTCGACGCCGTGAACCATCCGGCGGCCCCGTTCGGCATCTTCGCGGGCGTCGCCGCCGTGGCCGGGTTGGGCGTCTTCATCCGCTCGCGCCGGGCGCCGGGCTGGCTGCGGAAGCTGCCCCGCCTTGCCGCGCCACGATGGACGACCCGTGGCGCCAGTTTCGCCGGCAACCGTGTCGTCGCCGCAATGCTGCGGATGATGGTCGTCCAGGCGCTGCGCCAACCGACTTATCGCTTCGCCACCCTGATGGTCGCTGCCTTCTCCTTCATCACGCTCTTCTTCCACGATGGCCCAGGGCCAGGGCTGCTTATCTTCCACGCCTTCGTCCCGGCGATCATGGGCATGTACAACCTCTACGGCTCGGATGCGGGCCACTACACCCTCTGGCTCGGGACGGGACGACGGCTGGCCGAATGGACCG
>JANMTH010000782.1:0-6592 GCA_031390305.1 Thermoflexaceae bacterium | reverse complement strand
GTTCGGTGGGCGGGGTTTATCGCAAAGATGCCAGGAACGTCCCTCACCCCGTGCCCCTCTCCCAGCGCGCTGGGCGAGGGGAGCCACCGGGGCCGGATGTCTGCGGGCCGCACGGGACGAGGAGGAAGCGGTCCGGGGGTTTTCGGCGGCCCGTGGCCCGGTGGGCCACGACTACCGGGTGGTGCGCCAGGGGGCGAGGTCGAGGTCGGCGGGGAGGGGGAGGAAGATGCTCTTGCGTGGCCCTTCGATTTCGCGGGTGATGTGGCCGTGCCCTTCGGTGTCGTCGGCGAGGAGGATATCGCCGGGGCCGAAGCGGCGCTTCGCGCCATCGGCGCATTCGACTTCGGCGACGCCGACGAGGGTGATCACGAACTGGCGCTGGGGGGCGTTGTGGAAGTCGAGCGAGGCCCCGCTCGGGGTCTCGCGGAAGATGACGCCGGAGACAGGGACGAGCGAGGAGAGGCTGCCGTAGCGGCTCTCCTTGAGCGCCACTTCGAGGTCCTCGAAGTGGGATTCGTTGTCGGAACCGGTGTAGATGCGGGTGACGTTCACGGGCGGTCCTCGCTTTCGCGTGCATAGTGCCGCGCTGTGGGCGGCCTGTCATTCTTTGCGCGCGTTCAGAGTGGGCTGGGGATTCGACCACGAAGGCACGGAGGACACGAAGGGGCCGGGTGAGGCGTAGCTCAAAAGGTCCGCGAGCGCTTGCGTAGACTCCACGGCCGTGACCGAGCTATGAACCACGAAGGCACGAAGGGCCGGGGAACCGTAGACTCGACGGCCGTGGCTGAGGCAGTCCCTTCCGACGGCGCGCTGATCCGGGGGGCGCATGAGAACTTCGCGGAGGCGTACCGGCTGATCGCGCGCGCCCTGCCAACCGGCCTGGTCGATAGCTGGCCAGAGGCCGAAGTGTGCGCCGCGGGCGGGGCCGAGGGGGAGTTCAACCGGGTATACGTCTTCGATGAACCCGCCGATGCGGCGGCACTAATCGAGCGGGCGCGAGCGCTCTTCGCCAGGGTGGGCGTCGCCTGGACGCTCGTGGCTTCCCGTGAAGCCCACGCCGCCCTGGGCCGGGTGACCTTCGCACACGGCCTGGCGGCTGGAGAGTCCCTACCGGGAATGCTCCGCGGGGCGGACGGGATAGTGGAAGGCGATGCCGCGGGCCTGGAGATCGAAGAGGTCTCGAGCGCGGCACTGGCCGAGATCTTCGTGGCGACGCTGGCGGCGGGCTTTCGCGCGGCGCGTGAACCTCTTGCCATTCTGGCCGCCCCCGGGGTGTGGGATGCGCCGGGGGCACGCTCGTTCATCGGCTGGATGGAGGGGGAGGCGGTCGGCACGGCGACCTGCGTCACTACGGGCGATATCGCGGGAATCTACAACGTCTCGACGCGCCGGGCGTGGTTGCGAAAGGGCGTGGGACGGGCCATGACGCGCGCGGCTGGCGCGTACGGAGAGGCAGAGGGGGGCCGCTATCTCAGCCTGCAGGCGACACCGGCGGGGTTCCCGCTGTACGAAACGATGGGTTTTCGGACGACGGCGATGTACCGGCTGTGGCATTCGTTCCGGTAGGGGCGGTGTGAACGGCGACACGGGACGCAAAACAGGCCCCGGGTGTTCCGGGGCCTGTCATTCGTTCTCCAGCCGGTTCGTGACCGGGCGGCCAGCGACCGGTGAGTACCGCCCGTGGGTGCGCAATCGTCCGTTCTCTTGCCAGCCGCCCCTTTCGAGGGCGATCCGGGACGCCAGCATCGTGCAAGGCGGTCAACCGGGGAGCTGAACTTCGGCAGTTAGCGCGGAAGGGCGGGGTCTCGTGCGTGGCCCGCCGAAGCGGACCTTATGGGTGAACGATCCAGACTCCGAAGACCTCGTGCAGCTTGCTTCGCATGATAGAAGTCCCCCTTCAGCGGAAAGTTCATGGTGGCTGGTTCCGGTTCAGCCGCCGTGGTTCCAGAGTACCGAGACGGCGCCGAATGTCAAGTGTTCGGTCGATGTTTACTATTGGTCGTGTCTATTACGTACGAAGGGGTCGCAGGAGGTTATTCCGAGAGTCGCGGCGCCGACGATCGGTCTGAGAGGGGTCGCGGAAGTAGGCGGCCCCGGTGGGCCGCGGCTACGGCGGGGGCAGGCCGGCTGCTTTGAGGCGGCCGGCGCGGAAGGCACGGAGGGGAGCGATGTCGCCTTCCCCGGCCCAACCGCGGCCTTCTGCGACGGCGCGTTCGACTTCGTGGATGTAGTGGTCGGCGGCGATGACCTCCCAGGCGGGTGTCAGCGGGAAGGAGCCGGCGACGGCGCGATAGCCCGCCCCCCACTGCCGCGCGAAGTAGCGCCGGGCGAGGTTAAAGATAGGCTTGAGCGGGCCCGGGGGTATCGGCGCGGCGAGGAGGGTGAGGCGCGTGAAAGCGAGGTCGGCGCGGCGATCGGTGACGCCAGCGGGACCGAAATCGAGGAGACCGGTCGGGCGGCCACCCTGAGCGAGGACGTTGAGGGGATGGTAGTCGAGGTGGCAGAGGGTATCGAAGCGGGCAGCCGGGAGGACGGCCTCGATCACGCGGGGATCGCGAACGTTGGCTTCGAGCCATTCGCGCCCAAAGACGCGGAGACGCGGCGGCGGGGGAACGGCGTGGAGACGGGCCTGGAGGGCGCCGAATTCCCGCCCAAGGCGGCGGATGAGCCAGGGCCGGCGGCTGAAGACATCGAGGAGGCGCTCTCCAGGTCGCCATTCGAGAACGAAGAACGGCGCTCCATCGAAGGTGCCGCGGGCTTCGACGGCCGGGACAGGTAAGCCGGCTTCGCGGGCGGCCTTCATGGCGAGCTGTTCGCTATCGGCGGCGGCTTCGAGTTCGGGAGATGGGCCAGTCTTGCGGAAGAGGCGGAGGGCGTACGGAGTGCCATCGCGGGTGAATCGCCAGATGAGCGTGTCCCAGCCGACGGTGATGCGGAGGGGCGGTTCGGCGTCCGCGGTCCAGCCGGCGGCCGAGAGAACGTCGCGGGGATCGGGCTCTGGCGCCGGAGTCATGAGTGGGCCTCCGAACGTGTCAGGGGCGGACGGCGAGATCGGCGCCCTGTTGGTAGAGCGGTTCGGTGGCGTGTTCGACGGCTTCGAAGAAGGGGCCGGGGTAGACGCCGATGGCGACGACGGCGAGCATCAGGGCACCACCGAGAGCGCCGAGGACGGGGTTCACGCGGAATTTCGTCATCCCCTCCTCCGGGTCGAACATGAACATCTGGCGCAGGATCATCAGGTAGTAGTAGAGGCTGACGAAGCTGTTGATGACGGCCAGGCCGATCAGCCAGGTGAGGCCATCGGTGCTCGACGCCTGGAACATGAAGAGCTTGGTGGCGAAGCCGGCGAAGAAGGGGAGCCCTGCGAAGGAGAAGAGCGAAACGGTGATGACGAGGGCGAGGAAGGGCTGCGTCTCGGCCAATCCGCGAAGTCCCGTGATCGTGTCTTTGCCGGTGCGGTTGTAGTAGGCGGTGAGCGCCGTAAAGAAGGCGAGAGTGGCGACGACGTAGCCGACGATGTGGAGGAGGAGGGCGCTCGAGGCGTTGCGGCCGATCTCCTCATCGCCATAGCCGATGGCGGCGAGGACGATGAGCATGTAGCCGACCTGGGCGATGGAGCTATAGGCGATAAGGCGCTTGAGGTTGTTCTGCTGGAGGGCGAGGAGGTTGCCCGCGACCATGGTGATCGCCGAAAGAATCGCGATCGCCCAGCGCCACTCAGCGGCATCCACGACCATGACGGAGGTGAACAGGCGAAGGGCGAGGGCGAAGGCGGCGGCCTTGGCGAGCGTCGAGAGGAATGCGGTGATCGGGAGGGGGGCGCCTTCGTAGGCATCGGGCGACCACATGTGGAACGGGACGGCGGCGAGCTTGAAACCGATTCCGGCGATAATCAGCATGAAGCCGACGACGACGGCGGCGTTCGTATCGCCGCCACGGAGGGCGAGGGCCTCGGCGATCTGGTCGTAGCCGGTGGCCTGGGTGACGCCGTAGAGGAGGCTGACGCCGTAGAGGAGCATGGCGCTGGAGAAGGCGCCGAGGAGGATGTACTTGAGGCTCGCTTCGCTGCTCAACTTATCGCGCTTGAGATAGCCAACGAGGATGTAGAGCGAGAAGCTGAGGAGTTCGAGGGCGATGTAGGCGGTGATCAACTCGCGGGCGGCGGCCATGTAGACGGCGCCGATGCCGGCGGTGAGCAGGAGGCCGTAGTACTCGGAAGCGGTCTTGGCGCGGTCTTTCATGTACTGGGCGGATATGAGCGCGATAACGGCGACGGTGCCGCCGGAGAGGATGCGGAAGAAGGTAGTGAAGTTGTCGGACTGGATGATGCCCTGGAAGTTGTTGTCGTCTTTGCCGATGAAGAAGCAGGCGGCGACGACCCAGGCGATGGCGGCGGCGGCCGTCGCGTAGCCAAGGATCTCGCGGCGCATGCGCGGCCAGATCAGCTCCATCGCGATGATCAGGATGGCCGCTCCGCCAGCGATGAATTCGGGGATGAAGATGGTGTAATCACGCATGGCTAAATCAACCCCGAGAGCGGGAGCTGTGTAACGGTGGCGCCAACGCGGTCGGTGAATGGCGCCCACCAGACGCCCATGAGGCCGATGGAGATGAGGAGCGTGACACCGGCAAGGACTTCCAGCGGGGTGAGGTCCTTCAAGCCCTGCCACCGAGGGTTGAAGGGACCGAAGAAGACGACAGAGAACATACGGAGCGTGTAGCCAGCGGCGAGGGCGGCGGCGAGGATGGCGAGGCCGCCGAAGATCGGGTAGCGCTCGAAGGTGCCGACGAAGATGTGGAACTCGGCGGTGAAGCCGGAGAGGCCAGGGAGGCCGATGTTGGCGAGCCCGGCGATGGAGTAGAAGACGACCCACCAGGGCATGACTTTGGCGATCCCGCCGAAGTCCTTGATGTCACGGGTGTGGGCCTGGTCGTAGAGAGCGCCAATCATGAGGAAGACGAGGGCCGTCATCACGCCGTGGCTGAACATCTGAAGGACGGCGCCGGTGATCCCGATATGGTTCATCGCGGCGAGGCCCATGAGGACGTAGCCCATGTGGCTGACGGAGCTGTAGCCGGAGATGAGCTTGAAATCGCGCTGGGTGAGGGCGGCGATTGCGCCGTAGAGGGCGCCGGTGACACCGAGGACCATGAGGGCGGGCATCCAGAACTCCGCGCCCTCGGGCAGGAGCTGGATGCCGAGGCGGATGATGCCGAAGGCGCCGAGCTTCATGAGGACGCCGGCGTGGACCATGGAGACGGCGGTGGGCGCGGACATGTGGCCATCGGGCGACCATGTGTGGAAGGGCCAAAGGGCGGCGAGCACGCCGCAGCCGACCACGAAGAAGGGGAAGTAGATCTTCTGGGTTGTGGCGTCGATCAGGCCGCTTTCGCCGGCCGCCCAGAGCGTTGGCAGGTCGAAGGTGCCGAGGCCGGCCGAGCGGAAAACGGCGAAGATGCCGATCCAGATGAGGGCGGAGCCGCCCACCAGCATGAGGGTGAGCTTCATCGCCCCGTACTCTTTGCGGGTGGAGCCCCAGATGCCGATCAGGAGATAGAGCGGGACGACGGCGAGTTCGTAGAAGAAGAACCAGAAGAAGAGGTCGAGCGAGAAGAAGGTGCCGTAGACGCCGGTGACGAGGACCCAGAAGAGGATGAAGAAGTGTTTGGGGCGGAAGTCCAGCTTCCAACTGGCGAGCGTGGCGGCGAAGGCGACGATCCCGTTGAGAAGGGTGAGCAGGGCCGAGATGCCATCGAGGCCGAGGTGGAGGGAGATGCCGTTTTCACCGAGGAAGGCGACATTTTCGACCCATGGCCAGCGGAGCTGCATCTGGATCTCGTTGCCATCCACCTGGTAGGCGGTGAAGAGGTAGACGGAGAGGCCGAGCATCATTGTGGCGAAGAACAACGAGATGTAGCGGACGGCCATCTTGTTGGAGCCCGGGGTGAACAGAAGGATAATCGTGGCGAGTATTGGCATCGCCAGCGTCGCCAGAACGACGTATCCCTGGGCCTCGTCGTACGTCATTCCCTAGCCCCTCACTACCAGGCCCGCAACGGTTAGCCCGATGACGCCAAGGGCGATCGCCATGGCGTAGTTGGGTACCCGGCCTGACTGCAGGTGTTTGAGGACCGATCCGGTGTAGCCAGTCACCTGGGCGGAGCCATCGACACCGGTGTCGTTCACGATGTAGCGGTCGAACCACGAAACGACGAAGCTGAACCCGAGCAGCACCTTATCGATACCGTACTGGTACATTTCGTCGAAGTAGAACTTGTTCTTGAGCATGTCGTAGATGCCCGGCTGAAATTCGGCGAGCCGGGTGGAACGGGCCGTGGAGTTGCCCCAGTACATCCAGGCGGCGCTGAAGATGCCGACGACGGCGATCCCGATCGAGCCGCCGGCGAGAGCCCAATCGATGTGGTACTTATGGGGCTCGTGGACGAAGACGAATTCGGTGAAGCCTCCGGGGAAGCCGATAGCGCTCCCCACTTCGTGGAAGATGACGAAGCCGGAGACGGCGGCAAGGACGGCGAGGAAGACGAGTGGGAGCGTCATCACGGCGCCGGTTTCGCGGGCGTGTTCGAAAAC
>JANMTH010000767.1:0-6152 GCA_031390305.1 Thermoflexaceae bacterium | reverse complement strand
GCGAGGATGACGTTCTTGACGTGCGGGCGCATGGCGCGTGGGCCGGGGCCGTCGCCAGCTATCGTGCCGTCCATGATGGCGAAGACGCCGGTGTGGATCTCCTGCTGGATACGGAGGAGATCGACAAGCGTTTCGTGGATGACGGAGTGGGTCCAGTGGCGGCGGTTGTTGAGGAGACCGCCGAAGGCGTTCTTCATGGCGCCCGTCATCGTCGTGAAGACGTGGGTCTTGAGGGTGGGCATGTGGATGATGTTCGTGCCGAGGAACATCTCGGGTATCTCGATGCCGTCGGGGAAGATCTTGTCGAGGACGAGCATCTCGCCACGGGGCGCGTAGGGAATCCAGCGGGCGCCGCGGTCCTGGAGGTGGACGCTCCTGAGGCCGTGCTTACGGAGGACGCGGTCGTGCTTGTTGCCGCGCTCACCATCGTGGGAATCGACGACGACGGTACCGTTCTGGACGGGCGTGAGCCGTTCGTAGCCCGCCGTCCGCAGGGCCTGGATGGCGCCATCGAGCTGCCAGGGGCTGGTGCTGCAGCCGGGATAGTAGTGCTGCCAGCTGATGTTGATCTTGAGGAGGGTTTCGCGCTCCTTCGGAAGGTGGTGTTGGAAACCAGCGAGCCGCATGAGGCGGGAGATATCGGGGAGCACGGTGTTGGCGTTGGTGTACAGGACGGCGACGCGCGGTTCGTGGGTGGGGCCTGGGTGAGGCGCGCGCGCGCCGGAGGTGGACTCGGTAGTCATAGCCTGAGTGTACCGCCGGGAGGGGAAACGCAAAGGTGCGAAAGGGGCGAAGCGCAGGGCGGCAGGCTACGAATCGCAGCCGAACCCGTCCCTGTCTCCGTCGAAGCGGTGGGGATCGGGCGGGAGGACGGTGAAGTCCTTCCGCGGGATTTGAGGACAGTTGAGGTCGGGCGGCGGGGGTGGAATGCAGAAGTCCGGGTAGGACGGATGGCAGTTGCCGGCCGCTGGAGGAGGTGCGGCCGGTTGCGGCGCTGGTGCGACCGCCGGTGCGGTGACCGGCTGTGAGGTGACGACGCGGGTCGGAGACGGGGTCGCGGTCCGCGTTGGCGTCGATGTTGGGGTGGGGCTGGGGGTCGGCGTCGCCGAGGGCGTAGGAGTCGCGGTTGGGGTGCGGGTGGAAAGCGGCGTCGGCGTGAACTCGAGGAGGTCCGCTTCGTTGGGTGGCGTGGGGCTGCCGGCCGTTTGGGCGATGCCGCGCGGGACGCCGTCCCCTCGGTCGGCGCAGCCTGCGATTGCGAAGGCCATCAGCATCACGAGTGGAATCGTCCGCCACATGCAAGGAGTATACGCCGTAGGCGGGGCCCCTTAGTCCGGCGACGATGCTCCGGACCGCGGTCTTCGAGGTTCAGATGTGGATGACGGCGGAGCCGGAGTAAGCGAAGCGGCCAGCCTCAGGCGGCGCGCTCCCAGAGCGTCTGCCAGCGTTCGTCGCCACGGACGGCGCCACGCAATGCCTCGCGCTCGAAGGCGAGGAACTCCTGGAGCTTGCGGTCGAAGTCGGCGGCGGCGGAATCGGAGACGGCGGCGAGGCGTTCGCGCATGGGGGCGAGGACATCGCCCTCGACGAGGCTTCGGACGGTCATAGGCCAGACGAAGAAGGAGAAGGCCTTGGGCGCGCCAAACGTCCCACGGTGGCGGCCGAGCCAGAGGTAGCGCTCCTGGACGGTGGCGACGGGCTCAGCGGTCGCGGTCATCGGGCCGATGGTGGCGTTGAAGCGCGTATCGACAAGAAGGCGCTCGGCGAAGGTAGTGAAGCCGATAGTGAGTACGTCGGCCTGGCGGAGTACGCTGGCGACGGCTTCGAGATCGATATCCATGCCATTTTCCGTGAGCATCCGTTTCCCTCCAGCGTACTATGCGGACAAAAGAAAGGGGGGCGGGCTTGCGCCACACCCCCACCACCACTCCACCCAACCCGCCCCCGTCCTAATTGTCGGAAGGGGGAGGCGGGTTGTGAGGTGGCAGTCTGGTTACGGACCTTAGTACATCGGGGCGCCGCCGCCACCGGAGGGGGAGTTTTCGGGCTTGTCCGTCACGAGGCAGTTGGTGGTGAGCACCATGGCGGCGATCGAGACAGCGTTTTCGACGGCGGAGCGGGTGACCTTCGCTGGATCGATGATGCCGCGAGCAACCATGTCGCCGAACTCGTCCTTGGCGGCGTCGTAGCCCTGGCCCTTCTTGAGCTTCTTGACTTCTTCGACGATGACCGAGCCATCCTTGCCGGCGTTGATGGCGATACGGCGCAGTGGCTCTTCGAGGGCGCGACGGAGGATGCGGACACCGGTCGCCTCATCGCCTTCGAGCTTCAGCTTGTCGAGGGCGGAGAGGACGTTGAGGAGGGCGACACCGCCGCCAGGGACGATGCCTTCTTCGACGGCGGCGCGGGTTGCGCTGAGGGCGTCCTCGACGCGGTGCTTCTTCTCCTTGAGCTCGACTTCGGTGGCGGCGCCGACCTTGATGACGGCGACCGAACCGGCGAGCTTGCCAAGGCGCTCCTGGGCCTTTTCGCGGTCCCAGTCGCTCTTCGAGTCTTCGACGAGGGCGCGGATCTGGCCGATGCGGGCGTCAATGTCCTTCTTCTTGCCCTTACCCTCGATGATCGTGGTCTCTTCTTTGGTGGAGGTGATGCGGCGGGCACGGCCGAGGTCGACGACTTCGACGCTTTCAAGGGTGCGGCCGATCTCTTCGGAGATGACGGTGCCGCCGGTGAGGACAGCGACGTCGCCGAGGTTGTCCTTCTGGCGGTCGCCGAAGCCAGGGGCCTTGACGGCGAGGATGTTGATCGTGCCGCGAAGCTTGTTCACGGCGAGGGTGGCGAGGGCTTCGCCTTCGAGGTCGCCGCAGATGATGACGACGTTCTTGGTGACCTGGAGGATCTTCTCAAGAAGGGGGAGAATCTCCTGGACGGAGCTGAGCTTCTTGTCGGTGATAAGGATGTAGGGATCCTCAATCACGGTCTCCATGCGCTCGGGGTTGGTGACGAAGTAGGGGCTGATGTAGCCACGGTCGAAGGCCATGCCATCGACATACTCGACTTCGGTCTGGATGCCCTTGGACTCTTCGACGGTGATGACGCCGTCCTTGCCGACCTTCTCCATGCATTCGCCGATGAGGAGGCCAACGGATGGGTCGTTGTTGGCGGAGATGGTGGCGACCTGAGCCATCTGGGTCCGCTCGGTGACCTTGATGCTGCTCTTCTTGATCGCTTCGACGAGGGCGGCGGCGCCGGCCTCGAGGCCGCGCTTGAGGCCCATCGGGTTGGCGCCAGCGGCCACGTTCTTGAGGCCTTCCTGAACGATCGCTTGGCCGAGAACGGTGGCGGTGGTGGTGCCGTCGCCAGCGATGTCGTTGGTCTTGGAGGCGATCTCCTTGGCCAGCTGGGCGCCGATGTTCTCGAACGGGTTTTCGAGTTCGATGTCCTTGGCGATGGTCACGCCGTCGTTGGTGATCGTCGGGGCGCCGAACTTCTTGTCGAGAACGACGTTCCGGCCCTTGGGCCCGAGCGTGATCTTGACGGCATCGGCGAGAGCGTCGATGCCGCGCTTGAGGGAATGACGTGCTTCTTCATCGAAGAGCAGCTGCTTTGCCATGGTTGGAGCTACCTCACAGGAATTATAGGGTTGTGCACCGGAGATATTAGCACTCCCTGTCAATGAGTGCTAATTCGGGGCGCGAGCAGGGTGAGAAGCGAGTGTGCAAAGGCAGAGCGGGGCGCCCGGCCAGGCGCGGCCCCTCAGCGCCCGCGGGTGGTTCGGACCATCGCCGGCACATTGGATACGACGAACATGGCCGCGCTGGCCGCCAGGAGCGCGACGCCGGGGGCTGGTGAGCCGAGCCCTGACCGGCTAAGGCCGGTGCCCACCGCAACGGCCGCGAAGAGGACGAGGTACAAGCCACTCGCCGCGTAGGCCGGGTGCCAGCGGTGCGCCGGGGCGAGGACGGCCTGCCAGGCGCCCGCGACGGGCACGAGGACGATGGCGATGCGGAGCACCCAGAGTGCCCCGCCTTCGGCGACCGAGAGGTCGAGCTGTTGGAGCGCGCCGGTGAAGCGAACGAGCCGGTAGCCGCTGAACTCGGTCGCGGAGAGCGGGCCAGAGCCGTGGGCCCATGGCAGGAAGAAGGCGGCGATCGCCAGTGGCCCGGGTAGGGCCCGGGCCACGAAGGCGAGCATGCGGCCGGGCGGCGGGCTCACTCCTTCACGGTAACCACGCCGGAAGTGCGGGAAAGCCCGTTTTCGGTGACGAAGTTAAAGATCGCGCCTTCCAGGGAGGCCGCCTCGAACGGGCCGAACCCGCCGGGCATCGAACCCTCGAAGATGCGGTGGAGGTTGATGTAGGCGAACGTCCCGAGCGCGGACTGCAACGTTGCGCGTGTGTGCTTGAACTCGGCCGTGGCGGTGAGGTCCTTCTTGCCGGAATCGAAGTAGGTGCGGACGCCGGCGAGAGTACCGGCGACGACGTAGCCATCGAGGACGGCGTAGGCGGTTTCTTCGCCGGTGTCCGTATCGGCGATGGTGACGTCGTGGCCGCCGATCGATTCGGTCCGCGGGCGTCCGCTGGAGTTCGCGGCGAAGAGTTTCGCGAGGATGGCGGCGGCCTGCTTTTCGTCGCGAACTTCGGCGAGGAAGACGCCCTCGGGATCGTCGAAGCTTTCGTCGCGAGGCCAGAGGGCGACGGCCGCCTCACCGCTGAGGATCTGTACGACCTCCTCGATGGAGCCGAGGCCGAGAGGACGTCCGAGTTCGCTGAAGAGATCGTCGAGGGAACCGAAGGTGCCGTCCTGTTCAAGGGCGTCGTCGATCGCGTTCCGCCCGCCGCTGCTCATGGCCTGCCCCCAGGCATCGGCGATGCCAGCGGTAGAGGCGAAGACGACGGTGTCTTGCGGCACCAGCTTCGCGAAGCGCGATTCGCGGGGAATGGCCCAGGCCTGGCTGTTCGCGACCTCGGCGCGGGAAGCGGCGTGAAAGCCGAGGCCGCCATCGGAGGCGGTGATGGCCGCGCCCATGGGACGATTCAGGAGGTCCTTCGAGCCGGCCCGCTCGAGCGCCTCTCGGAGGGCCGCGTCGTCGAGCGGGGTACCTTCGAAGAGGCTGCCCATGCGAACCCAGGCGAAAGCGAGGAAGTTGCCGGTCAGGTCGTCGCGGAGCTGTTTGAACTCGCCATCGCCGCCGAGTGAAGGTTTGCGACCCTTCCAGACATCGATGACGAGCTTCAGTGTCTCTTCGTCGCTCGTGACGACGAGGTGGTCGTCGAGGCGGGCGACGGCGCCGTCGTCATCCGTGGAGACGCTGTAGGCGACGCCGTCGTACTCGTGTTCCGTGACATCCCGCCCGGCCTGATCGAGGAAGACGTCCATGGCCTTCCTCGAGTCTTTGCAGCGGACGATCACGCCGCCGGCGAAGTCGCGGCCGAGGATATCGACGCCTGTGAGGAAGAAGGCGGCGTCGCCGCCGAGGAAGGGCGCGATCTCCTTCTCCCAATCGAGACCGGCGCCATCGGTGACCGCGCGTTTGAGTTCGTCTTCGGGGTTCTCCTGGCCGAGCTTTTCGACGACCTTGAAGGCGGAGACCCACTGGCTGGAGGAGAGGTCGGTGTTCAGGCCGACGAAGACGGCGGCATCGGCGGGTACGAGCGAGGCGGAGGTGAGGTTCACCTCGGAGGCTTTGCCCGAGGTGAAGAGGATGACGCCCGCGACGAGCGCGCCGACAACGGCGAGGGCGCCGGAGATGAGGAGGCCCTGTTGGCGCCGGGGAACGGTGGACATAGCGCTGCTCCGGGGCGCGGAGTGGTTGAGCGCCCGCTTCCTCTACAGGGTCGGCGTTCCGGGCGCATGTGTGAAGGGGCGGGGGTCAGCGAACGTCGAGGTTGAGGACGTTGGCGAGCGCCCGGTCGATCTCGGCCATCACCGCTGGCGGGAGCGTGCCATGCGAACGCACGAGCCGCGACGCCGCCAGGACGCGGATCTGTTCGCAGAGGGCGACCGAATCACGCGTTACCCCAGGCACGTTGGCCGGGATGAGGACGTGACCGGGATAGAGCGGCCGTCCGCGGTAGGTCGTCAGTGGAACAGCGACGACGCTGGTCGTCGCTTCGTTCAGGGAAGTCCGGCTGACGAGGACGACGGGCCGTT
>JANMTH010000744.1:0-6242 GCA_031390305.1 Thermoflexaceae bacterium | reverse complement strand
ACTGGGGAGCGGGCATTGCTGCCCGCTCCCTTTAGCTGTGCCCCTTTACCAGGTGACGACCAGAACCGGCGCAGCCCATGTGACGACTGCGACGGCGGCCAGGCCACCAAGAACGAGGAGCGTCCGGAGCCTACTCACTAGGCACCTCCCGCTTTTTTTGCCGACCTCGCGGCCGGCTGCGCCTAGTCTTATAGGGTGGACAAACGGGGTCAAGTAGGTAAAACCACTACGGGCCGCTCAATCGCCGATTCCACACAAATTTCCCGCAAACTTCTTACAGTCGGCCCGGTTCTTCCCGGCGGTGGATGCTGACACCGAGCTGTTGCGCCTCGATCAGCGTCTCCGCGAGGTCGCGTTGTTCCATGGAGGGCATGAGGCCCCGCCAAACATCGGCCCCGAGGCGAGCGAGCGGGCCAACGCCGACGCTCTTCTCCGCTTCCGAAACCTGTTCGTTGACGGCCGCCTGGTGGAGGATGATTCGCTCCCGGCTGATCTCCCGGATCTTTTCGCGGGCCACCGTGGCCGCCTGGGGTTCCGTGAAGACGGGAATTCTCCGGCTCGTCAGCTCGCCGCTTCGCGCCGTCACCTCCGGGTCCGCGTCGATCCCCGCCTCCTGCCCGGCGCCGTGTGCCCAGAGCCGGTAGACCTCGCGGTCGATAGCGTGCGAGAAGAGGTGCTCGGGCAGGTTCCCGAAATCCTGGCGAAGTGACGAGTGGTGGAGGAGGAAGCTCAGCAGCCACTCCTCCTGCGTGCGTTCGCCAGCTGGCTCGGCCGGAGCGGCGTACCGCCGCCGGCCCGTTGGCGCACCCTGGCGGAGCCGTTCGAGGACCGCGTTCTCGTTGATCCCGAGCTGCCGCGCGATCCGCTGAACGTACATCGCCCGCTCCACCGGGTCGGCGACCGAAAGGAGCACAGGGCGCAGACGATCGACCATCCGCCGGGCGTCGATCGGCGAGTCCGCCAGCCGCGGGCCCATCAGCCGGGTGAGCAGGAACTCGGCGTAGGGCAACGCATCAGCGACCGCGCGCTTCCAGCCTTCCGGGTCCTCATGGGCGACTTCGTCCGGGTCCTTGCCCGGCGGGAGAGGAGCTACCCGCAAATCGAGCTCCGTCCCGGCCGTCAACGCCTGTGCCGAACGGGCGGCACGCGCTGCCCCTTCCGGCGAGTCCAGGCCGCTGAGGAGGGCGCCCGCCCGTTCCGCCGCGGCCATCCCCGCCGCATCCGGGTCCATGGCGAGGACGACGCGTTTGGCCAGCCGCTTCAGCAGCGCGACATGGTGCTCCGTCAGCGACGTCCCCATCGTCGCGACGACGTTCCGGAAGCCCGCCTGCCACGGGCCGATGACGTCCATGTAGCCTTCGACCACCACAGCGACGCCGGTCGAGCGGATCTCGGCCGCCCCGAGATGGAGGCCGAAGAGCGTGCTCCCCTTGTCGAAGAGTTCCGTCTGGGGCGAGTTGAGGTATTTCGGCTCTTCTCCGTGGAGCCCGCGTCCGCCCATCGCGACGTACTGGCCGCGTTCATCGGCGATCGGGATGATCACACGTCCACGGAAGCGGTCGTAGGGCTGTCCGCCCGATTCGCTCTCCACCAGCAACCCGGCGGCGACGGCGTCGCGCTCTTCGTACCCACGGGCCAGCAGGTAGTCGCGGAGATGGCGCCAGTCGTTCTCCGCCCAGCCGATGCGGAAGGCGTCGACGGCCTCCTCGTTGAGCCTGCGCTTCTCGAAGATGTACTCGCGCGCGGCGGCCCCTCCTTCTTCGCGGAAGGCCCGCTGATAATAGTCGACGGCGGCCGACATGATCCCGGACAGGTGGTCGGTCCGGCTCCGCCTGGCCGCGGATTCGGCCGAGAGCTGCACGCCCGCCTCGTCCGCGAGCATCCGCAGGGCTCCGCGGAAGTCGACGTTTTCGCGCTTCTGGGTGAAGGAGAAGAGGTCGCCGCCTTCGCCGCAGCTGCCGAAACAGCGCCACGTCCCCTTGTCGGGGAAGACGTAGAACGAGGGCGTCTTCTCCGTATGGAACGGGCAAAGACCGCGAAAGTTGCGCCCTGCCTTTTGCAGCCGCGTCACCCGTCCGATGTGCTCGACGAGGTCGATCCGGCGCTTCACTTCCTCGACGGCATCACTCATTGGCCGATAGTAGGCCACCACCTCGCGTCAACAGATGACGCGGAGGCACCCTGAACGCTGGTCAGGCCGTTACGTCGCGCCGTTAGTTGGCGGGTGTCGCCGGAGTCGGCGTGGGCGGTGGCGCCGTCGGAGCAGTCGTTGGCGTCGGCGTGACGGCCGGGCCTGTCGGCGAGGCCGTCGTCGTCGTAGTCGCGGTCGTCGTCGTCGTCGGCGTCACGCTGGCCGGCGGCGAGACGACGAAGCTCGCGGCGTTGTTGTCCTCGTTCGCCTCCTTCACGATGTTCTCCGGGTCCACCTTCACACTGGCCGTGCGCTGCGCCGTGATTGGTGGCGAGAGGCTAAAATCCACGGTCGTCGACTGGTTCGCACCCAGGTTTCCCGCGAACACCCTGGTCGTCGGATCGGCCCCCACGCCCGTGACGGAGACCACGATGTTCCCGTTGAACGGCTGCGTGCCGAGGTTGCCGACCGTAACGCGGAGCGCCGTGCCGCCATCGATCAGGACGGCGTTCATCGGCGCGAGGTCCACCCCGCCCGTTCCCGGCGTAGGCGTCGCCGTGCCGTCCACCGGCGTCGGCGTGACCTGGGCGCGCGGCGTCGGCGTGTTGAACGGCGTCGGCGATGCGTCTCGGAAGGGAAGGAGGGCGAGTGAGTCCTGCTCCTGGATCGCGTCCCGCTTCACCCAGGCGCTGTCCAGCCCCGCGATCTCGAGGAGGAGCCACTGCGAATCGCGGGTACGCGCGAGGATCGTCACGTCTGTCCCCGCCTGAAGCGTCTGTAAGGCCGCCGAGTTCTCGTTGGGGCCAGGCCGGACGCTCACCGTGGCGACTACCCGGCCTTTGATCTTCACCGGCCGGTCCCCGGGTTCCTCTGTCGCGCTCAGCTTCAGCGCGTCCGTGTCCTTCGTCGAGCCGCTCGCCGTAACCACGCGGACGAAGATGGTGTAGTCGCCTCGTTTTTC
This sequence comes from Thermoflexaceae bacterium, assembly GCA_031390305.1. GTDB lineage: Bacteria > Chloroflexota > Dehalococcoidia > Tepidiformales > Tepidiformaceae > JANMTH01. Next base: position 3,150 of record JANMTH010000744.1, on the reverse strand, counting down.
GAACTGTCCGGTGAGGATGGCGGTGTACACGCCGCCCGAGGCCGGGCGCGTCGCGGCCACTGAGTCGATCACGCGATCTCCCAGGTGGAGCTCGAAGCTCACGATCTCCTCGGTCGCCGTCGCGTTCGCCACCACCTCGAACGGCGTCCCTGCCTTGAAGCGGGCGCCGGATTGGGGCGAGACGATCTTCGCCCTCGCGTCCACGGACTCGTTCACGGCGAGCGCGGGATCGTCGTCGTCGCCGCTAGAGACCACGGAGTAGAGCAGGTAGATCGTTCCCGCGCCGACAAGCATAGCGAGGAGCACGAAGACATAAAACAGGGGCTGACGCCCGGGGCTGTCGTCTTCTGTGTAGTAGTTCTCCTCGTAGGCGTAGGCCTCATCTTCTTCGTCCTGATCGAAGTACGAAGGTGCGGCGCTGTCGCCATCCGGCTCGCCGTCGCCGTACTCGTCGTCCTCAACCTCCGGGCCCGTACCCGGCGGGAAACGGGTAATGATCCGGGGAGCGCCGGATGGCGGCGGGTACGTTCCACCGATTACGGGTTCATCTGAGTCGGGCTCAAACCTGTCAGTCATGCGCGCAAATGCGAAGCCACCTGCTCGATTATCCGGGGCGACACGTTTCTGGGGCAAGGAACGCGGAAAGACCGGGGAAGGAACGCTTCAGGCGGGCCATCCGGCGGCGTCCGGACAGCCGAGCGCGTCCGCCAGCCGGATAGCGTAACGGTCCGTCATGCCGCTCACGTAGTCGGCCGCCCGCCGCTCCGGTGAGTCGCCCGGCAGGCAGAATCCAGACTCGATCCGCTCTGGTTGGCGGGCGAAGTGCCGGAAGAGGAAGATCGCGACGCGCTTTCCGCGTTCCGCTTCCCGGCGGGTTTCGGCCTCCAGGTAAACGCGTTCGAACATGAACTCGCGCAGTTCGTTCGCTACCAGGTGGATCTCCGGGCTAAAGCTGATCGCCGGCCGTCCGCCGTCCCCCGTATCTCCCGTCGCTGCCCAGCTCGATGCGACGATGTCGCAAACCAGCGTGTTCAGGCGTTCGCCGTGGCTCTTTCCCAGCACCGTGCGGGCGGAAGTGGGCAGGTCGTCCTCGGTCAGTACGCCCGCCCGGATCGCATCGACGATGTCGTGGTTTACGTAGGCGATGGCGTCCGCCGTCTTCACGATTTCGCCCTCGAGCGTCAGCGGTACGCCCCAGCCTTCGGCGAAGATGTCCTCCCGCGTCTTGCTCGATTTCTCGATAGCGTCGAGCACCTCGAAGGTAAGGTTCAGGCCACGCCCGTCGTTCTCCAGCCGGTCCAGCACCCGCACGGACTGGTAGTTGTGGCGGAAGCCCTCGGGCAGGCATTCCGCAAGCGCCTCTTCGCCCGCGTGCCCGAACGGCCCGTGGCCGATGTCGTGGCCGAGCGCCGCCGCCTCCGCAAGGTCTTCGTTCAGGTTCAGGGCGCGGGCGATCGTGCGCGCCACCTGGGCCACTTCGAGCGTGTGGGTGAGGCGCGTGACGAAATGGTCCTGTTGGGGCGCGATGAAGACCTGCGTCTTGTGCTTCAGGCGGCGAAACGCCTTCGTATGCAGGATCCGGTCGCGGTCGCGCTGGTACTCCGTGCGGACGGGGGACGGGTCCTCGGCGGTCTGGCGTCCGCGGCTGCCCGCCGTCGTCGCCGCAAACGGGCTGAGCGTCGCTTCACGCGCTTCCAGGCGGCGGCGGACGGCATGCAGGTCCATGTCGCCGATTGTAGGGCGGCGCCGCTAACGGATGTCGCATGGTGCGGGAGCCGCGACCGGCTATCGCGTTCCCGCTCGCGAGGTAGAGTTTCCGCCTGGCTGTTTAGCCAGTGGAGGCGGGAATGTTCCTGAAGCGCGTGGCCTGGCGGGCCGGTATCCTTTCGGTCCTTTGCCTGGCGGTGCTGTCCCTGGGCGCCTGCGCCGAGGACGAACCGGAGGGCGTGCGCGTGATCGAGCGTGGCCGCCCGATAGTGATCGGCGTCAGCACCATGGTGAAGGGCGATCTGGCGAGCCTGGGCGAGGCCCTGAGCGGCGCTGCCCAACTCGCTGGCGATGGCGTCTACATCGCCGGACACCCGATTCGATTCGTCACCGTGAACGATGGCTGCACGTTCGCTGGCGGCGCGAACGCGGCCCGCGAACTCATCGGCCGCGCTCACGCCGTCGCCGTCGTCGGGCCGTCCTGCTCCGATGCGGTCCGTGGCGCCCAGGAGGCCTACGAAGAGGCCGGCGTCACACATATCTCGCAGCTCTCTACCAATCCCGGGACTACGCACCCCGAGGGCCGCGGCCCCTTCGCAACCTTCTTACGAACCGCCTTCAACGACGATGTCCAGGGTCGTGAGCAGGCCGTCTTCGCCCAGAAGACGCTGAAGGCGCCCGATGTCTTCATCGCCTACGAAAGCTTCCGCTACGGCGGTGCGGTCGCCCAGTTCCGCTCAAACTTCACCGGCAAAGTCGTCGGCGATGTTGGCTTCGAACGAACCGGCGTAGGCGCGGCGGCGAAGACGGCGGCCGCCGCCAACCCGTCGCTCGTCTACTTCGCGGGCTTCTTCGACACCGGGGTTGAGTTCGTCCGGACGCTCCGTCAGGCGGGCTACAAGGGCCCTGTGCTTGGCGGCGACGCGATCTACGACCAGGCGATGATCGACGGCCTCGGCGAACTCGCGGAAGGCGGACTCTACGTGACCCTTCCTTCGCCACCCGCCCAGGGCGCCGTCTACGAAGCGTTCGCCAGGCTGTACGAAGCCCGCTACCGGGCCGATCCGCGGGGGACCGCCTTCCTCGGTGAGTCGTACGACGCGGCGGCCGTGATCATCTTGGCCCTTCAGGCCGAAGGTGTCGCCGTGGACGACGACGGTGAGCTGCGGATCGACCTCGCGCGGCTCAACGAGGCGATCCAACTGACATCTATCGAAGGCGCCTCCGGCAGGCTGGCCTTCGACGCCCAGGGCGACCGGCAGACATCCGGCGTCGATCCCGTCACGATTTTCACCGTGAAGGGCGGAAAGTTCACATCCGTGGCGCGGTAGGGAAGCCGTCAGCCTACCAGTGGCGGAAGCCCCGCCTGCTTCCGTATACTCAGCAGCGTCCCCGCCGCCACCTCTTTTTCCGGATGCCCGGGAACGCTCACCCGGCCCGGTT
>JANMTH010000739.1:0-4039 GCA_031390305.1 Thermoflexaceae bacterium | reverse complement strand
CGCGCTTGTGGCCGCCGTCGAACCGGACCCGCTCGCCGAGCAGACACGAGCTGACACCCAGGCGGATCACCGATGCGGCCATTCGTGCGAGCGTACGCTCCCTACGGCGGTCATCCCACGGCCCATCCCACGGGGCCCAGCCCACGGCCTAGCTTCGGCCGGCCGAGCGGGCCTTCCAGGGCCCTGGGCGCCCGAGGAACGAGCGAGGGCCGCCGAGATGCGAGCGCACCGAGCCGAGGAGCCAGCGGTGAACGAGGCCAGCCGACCCACCAACGTCGACATCGCCGTCGAAGGCTTGTGCGAACCACGTTTCGCCGGCGTTCGGGAAGCCTTCGTGGCATCGTTCGCCGAGCGGGGCGACGTGGGGGCCGCGTTGTGCGTGCTGATCGACGGCCATCCGGTGGTCGACCTGTGGGGAGGCTGGCGCGATCCCACCGAGGAGCACGCCTGGAAGCGCGACGACGTGGTGTGCTTCCTCAGCTGCACCAAGGCCCTGGCCGCGACCTGTCTCCACGTGCTTCACGGCCGGGGTCTCGTCGACCACGACGCGCCGGTGGCCCGGTACTGGCCCGAGTTCGCGGCGGCGGGCAAGGGGGCGATACCGGTCCGCTGGCTGCTGACGCACGAGGCCGGATTGCTGGGGATTCGTGAGGCCTTGCCGGGCGAGGCGATCTTCGATTGGGGGCGGATCTGCGCGGCGCTGGCGGCGGAGGCGCCGTGGTGGGAGCCGGGGACGAAGGTCGGCGAACACGGCTACTTTTACGGACACCTCGCTGGCGAAGTCGTGCGGCGAGCCGATGGCCGGAGCCTCGGCCGGTTCTTCCGCGAAGAGGTCGCCGTGCCGTTCGGGATCGAGATGGAGGTCGGCGTGCTGGCGGCGGACCTGGTGCGGTGCGCGACAGTCGAGGGGGCGGACGCGGCCTGGCGGGAGGCGCTGGGCTGCGTGCCGGGCTCGCTCTACGCGGCGGCGCTGGATAACCCTCCGGCGGCGCTTCACGGGGATATCGTGAACTCAGAGGCTTGGCGGCGGGCGGAAGTGCCAGCAGTCAACGGACACGCTACGGCGCGGGGAATCGCGCGGTTCTACGGGACGCTGGTCGCGAGTCCTGGCGACGCTCCGGGGGCGCTCCTCTCTCCGGGAATGTTGAGCCTTGCGGCGACCACGCAGGCGGAAGGCGAAGACGTGCTCCTGGGCCGCCACGCGAAGTGGAGCCTCGGCTTCCAGGTGGATAGCGACGGGTTCGGGATGGGGGGGGTCGGCGGTTCGTTGGGATGGGGCAACCGCGAGGCGCGATTCGGCTTCGGCTACGTTACGAACCGTATGGGTACGCACGACCGCGCGATGGCGGTGTACGAAGTGGCGGCGCGGGCGGCCGGGTTCGAACCCGCTCCCTGAGCACGGGCAGATTCAGCTCGCGAGCCTGCGCTCGTGGGCGATGGCAGCGAGGCGGAGGGCGCGGCGGGGCACGTAGGCGGGGTCTTCGGGGACAGCCCAGAGGTCCCAGTGGCCCTGCTCCCATTGTTCGCGGCCAAGGCCCCACTGCTTGTAGCGGAGACGGCGGCGTTCGGCGAGGGCGCGCTGTGTCTCCCAGGGGAGGGAGGCGAGCGGCGCGGCGGGCAGCGGGGGCATAGCGGCGAGGTAGCCGTCTCCGCGGCGCAACTCACGGTTCAGCTCGCGCTGGAGGGCCCAGATGACGAGACGGATGTGGTCGTCGCTGACGGGTTCGATCCCCTCATCGATGCCAGGGTAGTAGGCCCTTGGGTTATCGAGGGTGTCGAGCGCCTCGCGGATGTCTTCGTTGATCTCGTTGCCGAGGTCCTGAAGGGCGGGGTGGAGGTCGGGATCGCGATGGTTCGGCACCTCGTCCTCGGGGACCCGCGTGAGTAGCGGGCTGATGGCGCCGACGCGGAGGGCGATCTGTTCGAAGCAGGCACGGCGGTCGGCAAGGGCGCCGGTATCGACGGACTGAAGGAGTTCGCTGTAGCTCACCCCTTCGGCGCCGAAAACGAGCGGCGGGAGGGCCTGGGCACGCGAGGCGACGACGATCGTCTGGTCGCCCCGGAAGACGAGGCCGGCGAAGACGCGGAGCCGCCGGCCGGGGCTGACATCGTCGATCGCCGGGTCGTAGCGGCCAACCGGCCGATCGCCGAGGTCGCGGGCGGCGTCATCGATGTGGGTCCCGTTCGGCCACGTCATGATCAGGGCTCGACATCCGGCGACGCACCCTCGCGGCGCTGCTGCGGGCAGATCCTGGCTGGATCGGTGAAGCGTTCTGGCCAGGGAGCGCTGTCGGGCGAGGTGGTAGGCGTAATGACGGGGGTTGTAGCCGGTGCGGGCATTTCAGACACTCCTCTTCCGCCGGTCACGGCGGGACTTCCAGCGCTGGAGCTGGGTGGCGAGGGCATCGGCATCCAGCTGTTCGGGTTCGGGCACGCTGGGACGCGTGCCTTCGTCGATCTCTCGGCGTGCGCGGTACGACTTCATCAGGACCGCCTTGCCGATGGGTACTCCGGCCGCCGACTTGGCGGATTGGGAGACGTTGAAGTCGATGGCGAGACAGTCGAGCCGGGTGAGAAGGATGGCCGCCTCGGCGAGGCCGGTCTCTTCACAGCGGACGAGGGCTTCAGCCACCTGGTCGTTCAAGGCGGCGCTGACGGGTGGCGCTTTCCACTGCTCTTGCTGGGCCATCTCGTGGCGGATGGCCGCCTGGAGAAGCCAGAGCTCCTCGATGCTGAAAAGGACCGATGCTGTGAGCTGACTCATGGCCGCCTCCGCGCCATCGCCAGCGACTGAATCACTGGCTTGTCTGATTGTTGTATCGACAGCAACCGTACTCTTCGATAGGTGAAACCCATAGTAAATACGGAGAAAATCCTCCCACTCCGTGTTAAGAGGCGGGAAAGTAGGGAACCCCCTGACGGGTGCGCCATTCGCGAGGCGAGGGCAGGGTTGGCGTAACCGGGGGGCAAGGGCGGGCCCGCGGGATCTCTGTGGAGACTCGTCCGACCGTTCATGGTCCAACTATACGCAGGAGATGTTTCGGGCTTGTGGCCACGTTATTACGACCCTGTTGCCGGCGCCGGTAGACTGCCCGCCATGGCCTACGATGTCACCACCCGTCGCCCTATCGGCAATACCGCCCTCGAAGTGACCGCCCTCGGGCTCGGCGGCGCCCACCTCGCTCCACGCCTCCACCACGATGGAGCCGCCGCCCGGCCTACCGTCGGCGATTCGGACGCGCTCATCCGTAGAGCGTTCGAACACGGCCTTCGTTACATCGACACGGCACCGCTGTATGGCCTCGGCGAAAGCGAGCGGCGCTTCCGTGAGCCGGTCGCCAGCGTACCGCGCGACGAACTGGTGATCTCGACGAAGGTCGGGCGGATTCTCGACGACAGCCCGCGAGGCTGGCACTTCGACTTCAGCCGGGACGCTGTCTTGCGGTCGGTGGAGGGCAGCCTTGAGCGGCTTGGCCTCGACCGGATCGACATCCTCTACATTCACGACCCGGACGACCAGTGGGAGCGGGCTATCGGCGAGGCGTTTCCGGCGCTGGCCGACCTTCGTGCCCAGGGCGTGGTCTCGGCCATCGGCGCGGGAATGAACCAGTGGGAGATGGAGCTGCGCTTCGCACGAGAGGGTGCGTTCGACTGCTTTCTGCTGGCCGGCCGGTACACGCTCCTGGAACAGGAAGCCTTGCGCGAGTTCTTGCCATATTGCCAGGCGAACGGAATCTCGGTGGTGATCGGGGGTCCGTACAACAGCGGGATCCTCGCTTCGGACCTGGGCAAAGGGGCGATGTACAACTACCGGCAAGCGCCCCCGGAGATGTTGGAACGGGCGCGGCGGATCAAGGCTGTCTGCGACCGCTACGGAGCGCCGATGAAGGCCGCGGCCTTGCAGTTCGTCCTCGCCCACCCGGCGGTCGCCGCCGCTATCCCGGGCGCACAGAACGCGGCGGAAGTCGATGAAAACGTTGCGATAGCGAACGTCCCGCTTCCGGCGGCGCTATGGGCCGAACTGCGGGCCGAAGGGTTG
>JANMTH010000652.1:0-2070 GCA_031390305.1 Thermoflexaceae bacterium | reverse complement strand
GTTTGATTGAGTAACTGGTCGGAGGAACGGCGATGGGACTCAAGGTAGTGAAGGCTCACCGGGCGTGGTTCGCGGCCCTTGCGGGCTTTGGGGCGCTGGTGATCGCGGGCGGCGTGGCCGGCCTCGCGGGGACGGGTGGCGGCGAGAGTGACCCCGGGCAGACAGTGAACGCGCTGGCGACCGCGACGCTGGCCACGGTGGCGGCGCCCGAGGCGCTTTCCGAGCCAACGGGGCTTTCCTCCCCGAACGAGGAGTACATTCAGCCGAAGCAGCGAACGATCGCACCCGGCGAGCCCGTGGAAGCCGACCCTGTCCGAGTGTTCACGGGTGACGGCGACTGCCTGAACGTGCGCCCGGCGCCAGGCCTGACCTTCGAGGCCGAGCCGTTTACCTGCGTACCAGAAGGAACGCTCCTTTGGCTGCACGGGCCGGCGAAGGAGGCAGACGGGGAGACGTGGCGTTACGCGCTCGGCTCGGGCTGGGTGGCATCGCGGTACACGAAGCCTTCGGAGCGGCCGACCATCCGCGTCCCCGGAGCGAACACCGTGACCTTCTGGCAGGAGGCGGCCAACGGCAAGGACCTCGGAATGGAGCTCGTGGTTCGGCAGGTGGGCCTGGCCACCGGAACGGTCTCCGCGCCGGTGAGCTTCCAGCACGCACAGTTCGGTCTGGGCGGTAGAAACCCTGAGGTATCCCCCTCTGGCAAGTTCATCGCCGTTCAGAATGTCACGCCCGACCCCAAGACCGGGGGAGAGAAGTTCTGGGTGACGGTAGCGTCCACTACCTCCGGTGCCGCCGTCGAGGTCCCGTCCTCATTCGCCGGGGCCTGGGGCGCGGGCGACCGGTTGCTCCTCACGATTCGGTCCGAAACGTGCGACCCGGATTGCCAATGGACGCCCACGTGGCTCGATGCGGCGACGGGAGCCGTCCACCGGCTTAAGGACCTGAGCCTGGACGGGAACTCTAGCATGGCCTGGGCACACGATGGCCTGAGTATCTACGTCCACAGAACAGCTGGTCCCCTCTCCAGGGTCGATCTCGCCTCCGGGCGAACCACACCTGTTGTCGCGGCGTTACCGGAGAATACCGGCTTTTACGAATCGGTATCCTCCCCTTCGGGCGGACGGTTCTTTATCGGCGGGGGCTTCGGACCGATCAACATCCTGGACGTGGCTACGGGCGCCGTCACGCCGTTCGCTCGTGCGGAACAACGCGAGATCGGCGGCAAATGCGGAGGAACGTTCAGCCGCTCGAACGGTTGGGTCGATGAGCAGCACATCTTCTATCACGAACGTTCGTCGGCGAAACGGCAGGACGGGATCACGATCGGGGACATCCGAACGGGCGAACGGCGTGTACTCCCGTTCTTCAACGTGCAGGACCTCTCCTCCCCGGCGCCCGGATTGCTCTCGTTCGCCACGTGGGCGGGCTACGACGACCTGGTGTTCAGCGTCACGTTCCTGGTCGATATCGCGACCGGTGAGTCGGTGCCCATCTACACCGGCGCAGGGGCGGCCTGGGGGCGTTGAGCGGAGCGTTCCGAACCAACAACGGCCGACGGCCAACTGCTACACCCGCACCCAGAATTGCTGGTTCCCCCGCATCACCTTCGAAAGCTGGCCGACTTCGTACAGGTATTCGAGGTGGGCGAGGGTTTCGCCAACGGCGGCGCGCTGCATGAACGGCTCGAAGTCCGTCAGCATGCCGGTCGCCCACTTCACCCGGCCGGCGACCTCCCAGGCGGTCGAGCCGCCGGTATCGACGCAGAGCCGCATCTCTTCGAGCCGTTGGATGTGATGGACTTCGATCTCGCGGAGACGCTTCTTCAGGTCCGTCGTATGGAACTCGTGCGCCGGGAGGACGTGTTCGACGTCGAGGTGTTCGAGCTTTTCGAGCGAGCGCATGTAGTCACCGAGCGGGCTGCCGTGCGTCTGCGTGTGGATCGAGACGTTCGGCGTGATCGTCGGGAGGACATGGTCGCCGGTGATCAGGATCTTGCGGTTGGGCTCGTACAGGCAGATGTGTCCCGGCGAATGCCCGGGCGTCCAGATGTCTTCGAAGTAGAAGTCG
>JANMTH010000645.1:0-3829 GCA_031390305.1 Thermoflexaceae bacterium | reverse complement strand
CCTCCGATGGGCTCTTCGGGCTCGCCAGCCGGGACGTCCGTTCTCTGGTTGCGGCGATCGGGACGGTGGCCGGCCAGTGTTACTGGACTCTGGTGGTGCTGGCCGCCGCCTCGGCCCTGACGGTCGCCTGGCGGCTGGCCTATCTGCGGTTCCGGCGCGCGTAAGGCCCGCCGGAACGGCGTATACTTGGCGCATGACCGCCCCGGCGCCCCTGGAGACGAAACGGCACACGGGCCAGACTGTCGCCCTGAACTCGGGTGATCACATGGATCGCGCGGAGTTCGAGCGCAGGTATAGCTGCCGGTCCGATATCAAAAAGGCCGAACTCATCGCTGGAGTCGTCTACGTGGCTTCACCCGTTCGCACCGTCGAACACGCCGACCCCCATTCGATCCTTGTGGGCGAACTCTACGCGTATCGGAAGACGCACCCTGGCGTGCTTCTTTCGGACAACGGGACCTACCGCTGCCCCGATGGCAGCACCGTCCAACCGGATGTCACGCTCCGCTACAGCACCGCCCACGGCGGCACCTCACGCCTCGATCGGGAGCACTATCTCGCGGGCGTGCCGGAACTCTGCGCCGAAGTCGCCGGCAGCTCCAAGGCCTACGATCTCTTCGAGAAGAAGGCGCTTTACGAACGCCTCGGCGTCCGCGAATACATCGTCTGGCAGACCGAGGACGAGCGTATCGATTGGTGGGTCCTCCGTGGCGGCGCTTATGTGGCGCTCGCGGCCGATGAACACGGCAAGATCGCCAGCGAAGTCTTCCCTGGCCTGGTGCTCGATCTTCCCGCCCTCATCGCCCTCGCCCGTGAAAGCGAACCGGAAGACTGAGCGAGCGCAACGCGCTCACGCTTTCTTGCGCTTGCTCGGCTGTACGCGGGGCGGTTCGCCCTCGGCTTTCGGATAGTGCGGCGGCAGTGGCGCCTCGCCCTGGCCTTCGGCCGCCTGGCGCTCCACCAGATCGAGGAGCGGTTGCAGCGAATAGGCCACGTCGTCGATACCCGCGCCCGGGTCGCCGATCTCGGCGTAGCGCTTCGGGACGGTCGCGAGCGTGAAGTCGGCAAGCTCGACGCCGGGCAACTCTTCCCAGGTGATCGGGCAGGAGACGCGCGCGTCCGGTGTCGGCCGGACGGAATAGGCCGAGGCCACCGTCCGGTCTCGGGCGTTCTGGTTGTAGTCGATGAAGACGCCGTGGCGCTCCTCCTTCCACCAGGCCGTCGTCGCCAGCGCTGGTACGCGCCGCTCCACCTCCCGGCCCAGGGCGAGGGCGCAGCGCCGGACTTCGCTGAAGCCCCAGCGCGGCTCGATACGGACGTTGATGTGGATGCCCCGCGAGCCAGAGGTCTTGGCGTACCCGCTATAACCCAGGTCTTCCAGCACGTCGCGTACCGCCAGGGCGAGCTCCTTCACCATCGCGAAGTTCGCCTGCGGCGTGGGGTCGAGATCGACGCGCAGCTCGTCGGGATGATCGACATCGTTGGCGCGGACGGCCCAGGGGTTGAGGTCGAGACAGCCCAGGTTGGCCATCCAGGCGATACCCGCGATCTCTTCGGTGACGGCGAGGTCGGCTGAGCGTCCACTGGGGAATTCCACGTGGGCCGTCGTCACCCAGGGTGGGCGGCTGTCGGGCGCGCGCTTCTGGAAGAACGGATCGCCAGCGGCCCCGTTCACGAACCGCTTGAGCACGCAGGGCCGGTTACGGATGCCACGCAGCGCACCCTCGCCGACGCTCAGGAAGTAGTTCACGAGGTCGAGCTTGGTGTAGCCGGTTTCCGGAAAGAAGACCTTGCCGGGGTTCGTGACGACAACGGAGCGCCCGCCAACGTCGATCGCCAGGTCGTCCTTCGCCATGCCAGAAAGGTACCTCAAAGCGGGGGAGATGTGTGAAAGGCGTATGCGAGACGTACTTCGGGCCGACGATTCCGGAGTCAAGCCAGGGCACGCCTGGTGGGTGACCCTGAACACCGCGCGCCGCTTCCGCTATCCTGATGCTATGACGACACCCGTTGCCGAACGGCTGATCACGGCGGAAGAGTTCGCGGGCCTCCCCACGCCTCCCGGCGGCGGAAAGATGGAGCTTCTACGCGGGAGGGTAGTGACCATGCCGCCAGTCGGACCAGATCACGGCGAACGCGCTGTGCGCCTGGGCGCATCCATGGTCCGCTTCGCGGACGAACACGCGGCCGGCAAGGTTCGCGCCGAGACGGGCTACTGGCTCGCCGGAAATCCAGACCATGTGTGCGCGCCCGATGTCTCCTTCGTCCTCGCCGAACGGCTGGCCGCCGAACAGATCCTCCATGGCGCGGTCACGCAACCCCCGGATCTCGCCGTCGAAATCACATCGCCGGGCGACCGTGACAGGGATGTCCAGGAGAAGGTCGATGACTACCTGGCGGCCGGGGTGAAGCGCGTCTGGGTCGTCCGCCCGGAGCTGAAGACAGTGGCCGTCCACCGGCCCGGCGGCGACGCCCATACCTACGGCATTGATGACACGCTCAGCAGCGAAGACGCGACCTTTCCCGTTGCCGGCTTCGCGCTCCCGCTCGCCGAACTCTTCCGCGATTAGGCGACGGGGTGGGCGCCGCTGAGCGGTGAATGAAACCGGATCCTCCGGGCAACCGTCCGGATCGCCTCGGCCTGTTCCGCCGTTATGCCAAGCGTAGCCGGATCCGCTTCGGCCAGCGCGGCCGAGAGGCTGACGCTACGCGGCGCCCGCCCCGCCTGCTCGTCCAACGCCATCGCGATAAGCCGGGCATCAAGAAGGCCGAAGAGCACCTGGTAGGCGCGCCCAAGGTGAAAGCGGTCGGCGTGCTGGAAGTGGTGGAGCAGGTCCAGCGGGAGCGGTTCGTCCCAACCAAGAAAGTAGACATGGGCGGCCGCGCACGCCTTCTGGAGGGCGAGATGCAAGGCCATCCGGCGCGCCTCGGCGAGGGTGGGGTCCAGCCACTCCCGGTTGGTCATCATCGCGAACGGACCATCGACAATGACTGGCATCGATTCGCGCCGTACACAGCGGAGCACAGAACCATTGATCGCCGCGGCCACTTCGTCCGGCTCGAAGTGAAAAGCACCCCCGATGATCCGCTTGAACACGAAGCGGCCGAGGCGCGAAGGCCGCGAGCGGCCCCACTTCGGACTCCCGCCCACCTTCAGCCCCACCCGCGCGAACGGTTCACCAGCCCGACCGAACCGGCGGGAGAGCCGCAGCGGCACAGACGGGTAGTTGAACGGAAACGTGCTGAGCGCGAACTGCACCAGGTCGGGCTTGTGCCGCTCCAACAGCTTCTCCACAACCTCTGGCAGCGAAGGCGACGGCCAGGCGGGCCGCACCGTGATCTCGACCGATTGGCCAAGCGCCCGCTCCAGCAGCTTTGCTGTCGTCAGGTATCCCCGATCGCCCTCAGCCGCCTGCGGGCCGGTCTCGGTGCTGTGGGAAAGGCGAAGAATGTGCAACGGCGTCGATGCTACGGCCGCGCCGCATAGCGCGCAGCGCCGTCGATGCCCGCCACGCGCTATACTCCCCCGCGCGACTGGAGGCGTTCCCATGACCACAGCCACTACCCTGCTCGAAGGTCTCTATTTCGGCGAATGCCCACGTTGGCGCGACGGCCAGCTCTGGTACTCCGACTTCTACGCCCACGCCGTCTTTCGGGTGACGCCAGGACAGGCGCCAGTGAAAGTCGTCGAAGTCGCCAACCAGCCCTCGGGCCTGGGATGGCTGCCGGATGGCCGCCTCCTCATCGTCTCCATGACGGACCGCAAGCTCCTCCGGCTCGAAGGCGGCGCGCTCGTCGAACACGCCGACCTCAACAGCCTGGCGACCTT
>JANMTH010000622.1:0-4934 GCA_031390305.1 Thermoflexaceae bacterium | reverse complement strand
CCCGCCGGCCTGATGGTGAAGGAAGCACAGCGCCTCGTCGCGGCGGGCGCGAAGGAGCTCGTCCTCGTCGCCCAGGACAGCACGGCCTGGGGCGAGGACATGGGCATGGCCGTTGGTACGGGGTTGCCCGGCCTTCTCCGCATGCTCGGCGAAGCGGTTGGCCCCGATGTCTGGCTGCGGCTCATGTACGCCTACCCGAGCCGCGTCAGCCCCGCCCTGATCGAGGCGATGGCCACGATCCCGAACGTCGTCCACTACCTCGACGTACCCCTTCAGCACGGGAGCGAGGCCGTTCTGCGGCGGATGAAACGGCCCCACAACGTCGATAAAGTCCACGAATTCGTAGCTTCGCTCCGCAAGGCGATGCCCGATATCGTCCTCCGCACCTCGTTCATCGCCGGCTTCCCCGGCGAGACCGAGGCCGAATTCGAAGAACTCCTCGCCTTCGCCCGCTCCGTCCGCTTCGACCACGCCGGCTGCTTCACCTACTCGCGCCAACAATGGACCGGCGCCTTCGAAATGGAGAGCCAGGTTCCGGACGACGTGAAGGCCGAGCGCCGCGACCGCTTCATGGTCCAGCAACAGAAGATCGCCGGGAAGCTGGCACGCCGCTTCGTCGGCAAAACGCTGCCGATGCTCGTCGAAGGGACCGGCGAAGACGAGGACGGCCGCCCCGTCATCGCCGGACGGACCTACCGTGAAGCGCCAGAGGTCGATGGCCTCGTCTTCGCCACAGGCGCAGCCGCGATCGGCTCGCGGGTGCGGGTGCGCATAGAGTCGGCGGGCGACTACGACCTCTTCGGGCGGCTGGTGTAGCGATCCGGGCCACGGGTTAAGCGGCGGCTGCCGTGGCTGCACCCTGCCTCGCCCAACTACTACGAACAGCTAAAGAGCCCAGACAAGTCCCACCGGTGCTCCAATCCAAAATCGGCAATCTAAAATCGCCAGCAATCTTTCTGGCGCCGAACTACCCCGGCGTTTCGCTACTGTCCCTTCCAGACGGCGGGGCGCTTCTCACGTGATGCCGCCATGCCCTCCCGTGCATCTTCTGTGGCCCCCGCCACACGGCGCATCGTTTCGCCGAAGCGGACGGCCGCGACGTAGGGCGCCTCCTGGCCGCGGTGCGCCACCTCCTTGGTGGCGCGGACGGCGAGGGGCGCGGCCTGGCAGAGGCGTGCGGCGAGCGCGCGCGCTTCGGCCATCAGCTCGTCGTGTGGGACGACCTTCCAGCAGAGGCCCATCTCTTTCGCCCGTTTCGCGTCCACACGGTCGCCGATCAGGAGGAGCTCCATCGCGTTCTGCCAGCCCACCTTCTTCGGCATACGGATGGAGCCCTGGATCGTCGGAACGCCGAGCTTCACCTCCGGGAACCCGAACTCGGCCCGCTCACTCGCGATGACGAAGTCGCAGGCGGCGACGAGCGTGCAGGCGAAGCCGAGGCAGTAACCGTTGACGGCCGCGATGATCGGCTTCCAGATCTCCAGGCCGTTTTCAAGCGAGGTCAGACTGGGCGTCTCCCAGAACGTCGCCTTCGAAGCGTCCCCGGCGCCGCCGCCACGCAGGTCAGCGCCCGCGCTAAACGCCCGGCCCGCGCCGGTCACGATCCCGACCCACGCCTCGTCGTCATCGCGAAACCGCACCCAGGCGGCGTTGAGATCGGCGCGCAGCTCGGCGTTGATCGCGTTCAAGGCCTCGGGACGGTTGTAGGTGATCGTCGCGATGTGGCCATCGCGTTCGTAGAGGACGGTTCCTGGCATGGTGGGCCCCCGGAGAAGAGTGCCACTATTAGGGACCGCCGGGCGGGTCGTGGCAAGGGAGTCGAAGTATTGATGAGGCGAGTAATCTTCTATACTGACCCTGGCGAGTACACCATCGCCGGAGTGGACGCGTGCCGGTCGATGGCCTTTCGCTGGTTGGGTTCATGGAGGAGCAGGAAGCGATTGCCTATCTCGACGAGCGATGCGTCTGGGAAGACGCATCGACCGCAGCCCTCCGACACCATTGGAACGAGGCGCGGAGCAGACTTGGGCGCCCAGTCGGGAACGCCGGACATCCGGAGATTACCGAGCTGCCGGAAGAGTTCGAACCGTACCTCGCCCAAGTCAGACAGACGGCGGGTTACGAGGAGCTTCAAGAGAGCTTCGCCGACCCGAGCTTCGCCCTCGTCGAATTGGGGCCGCTGTTGGCTTATCAACACCATATTGAGACGGCGCGAGCGTTCAAGGTCGCCAAGCTTCCCGATCCAAGTGAAATCTCCATGAAAGTCCTTCTTGAGATCTGCCTTCCACTGAGACAGGAGCGCTACGAACCCCAAGTGTCTGACGACGACAACGGCGTGACGGTTCGATCGGACTCGCTCAACCTCCGGCTTGTGAAGCGCGGGCTCTTCGAAAACGGCGACGGCCGCTACCAGGTAGCGGGGGCACTGATGGGCATGACCGGTCCGTTGTTTCATGTCGCCCGGTTCAACGATCGCCTCTACCTGCGAAACGGCTTCCACCGCGCATTCGCGCTTCAACAGGCGGGAGTCCGGCACATTCCGAGCGTCATCATCGACACACCGCTCTTTGAGAACACGGGCGCACTAGGTGGGCGCAGCACGTTCGATCGGACGATGCTCGATCGAGACGATCCGCCGACTGTCGCTCATTACGCCGAGGACCGGGCATCCGCCGTGCGCCTTCGCCGCCTTTCGAAGGTGATTACCGTGGTTTGGCGTGAGGACATCTTCGTTGAGCCCTAGGTCTCAGAGCCTTGCTTGGCGTCCCGAGGGCGGGCCGGCATGGCGGGCGAGGCAGTCGCGTTGGGATCCGTCCTGACATAACGTCCGGTTGTACGAATCGTTATCGTACCGCGCTTCTCAGTGCTTTGTGTTGCTTTCCTTTCCTTGTCCATCTGTATACCCCTGTCAAACGCAACGGTGTTGCACTGTGCCTCACAACGACACATTTTGTATCACAACGATACGGGAGTTGCTAGAGCAGCGCACTAACAAAACGCCGAGAAAACTCGATTGCCACGCCGGATTCCCGGCGCGAGAGCGGAAGGCTCACAACGGAGCCTTGAGTCTCAGCGCACCGGCGCGTGGGTGCGCTTCCATTCGCGGACGAGGGCTTCGCCCTCCATCGCCCCTACGAGCAAGTGGCCGGCCTCGTTGACGTGAACGCCGTCAACGAGCCGCTGGGATGGCTCGATCACTTCGGCGAGCGAATCGAACGGGGCGAAGGTCACGTGGTGGCGCTCGCACAGTTCGGCGAGTTTGCGGTTGACGTACTGGCGTCGCTCTTCCGACTTGCGGAGGGCGGCCTGGCTGCGAAGAACACCGAAGGGCGTCCGTGGGCCGCGGACGACGACCCCGGCCCCCTCCCGCGCGAGGATCGGCCGAAGATACGACTCGGCGGCGGCGACCGTCTCATCGGCGGTCAGCAGTGTGGCGCCGCCGATGGTCCGCAGCATGCCTTTCTGGAGCAGTTTGAACGCCCGATTGTGGCCGATGATGCGGCTCTCGGCGGCCCGCGTGCCGACCTTTGTGACACGCCGTGACCATGGCCCAAGCGCCCGCTCGATCTTCAGGGGAACCGATTCGTAGGTGAACCAGTAGGAAGCGATGCGGATGAAGACGAGGTCTGGCTCGTGTTCATCCACCCAGCGGGCGATCAACCCCGGGAGCGCGGGCGTTGGCCAGATGTGACGCGCGACCGACTTGACCTCCTGCCCGGTGGCCGCCTCCAGTATCCGGTCGGCGATCGCCGCGGCGCGCTGTTCCGGCGGGATATCGGCGTTGAAATCGTCGCTGTTGGTCAGGCGGAGGACGCGGACCGGCATGGCGGGCAGTTTACGTGCCCGCGGGCGGAGTGTCCTTCGCCATCATCCGGCGCGCGATCCGTTCGGCCGCCGTTCGGTCCCCGGGCGCGAGGTCACCATCGAGGACGAGCGCGCTCAGCCGCTGCTTGACGACCTTGATCCACGGTCCCGGCTCCCGCTGGAAGATCTCCACGAGGTCATCGCCGGTGAGTGGGCTTTCGGCCCTGAGCGCGGCGGCGTCCTCCTCGGCGATCCGCCGGCAGAGCGCCTCCAGGGCGTCGTGGTAGGCCGTGTCGTCGTAGGTGTGGCTGGTGTTGTCGGCGCGTTTCAGGGCGAGGAGGTCCTCCCAGTGGCCCGCGGATCTCGCCATGTACCGCCGCACCGAGCGCCGGTCGCTCACGTTCGGCCGGTCCATGTGGCGGCGTACGAGAAGCTGGACCGTGAGCGCGTCGCGCCGGTTCACCTTCAGCCGTTCGAGGAGTGTCGCCGCCATATCCGCGCCAACCGTCTCGTGGCGGTAGAAGCCCCACTCCCCGTTCGTCTTCGTGTGGCGCACCGCGGGCTTGCCGAGATCGTGGAGAAGAGACGCCCAACGCCGCACGCGAATCCGCTCCGGGCCGCCCACCTCGATCGCCTCGACGGTGGCCACCGTGTGTTCCCAGACATCGAAGCGATGGAAGCCGTTCTGCTCGCATCCTGGCATTCCCGCCAGTTCGGGCAGCACTACCGCCAACGCGCCCGTCTCCTCGAGGAGCTGAAGCCCACGCCCGGGATTCCGGCCCTGCAGAAGCTTGTCCAGCTCGGTCGTCACCCGTTCCTGGGAGAGCGTCGCAAGGAGTGGAGCCGTCTCCCGCATGCCATCGAGCGTTCCCCCTTCGACGGCGAAGTCGAGCTGGCTGGCGAAGCGCAGCCCGCGGAGGATGCGAAGCGGGTCCTCTCGGAAACGGGCGGCCGGTTCACCGACGGCGCGAATAACCCGGGCGGCGAGGTCTTCCACGCCCCCGAAAAGGTCGATCCGCTCCCCCGTGAAGGCGTTCTCGGCGAGCGCGTTCACGGTGAAATCGCGACGGGCCAGGTCCTCTTCGATCTCGGCCGCGAAGGTCACCTCGGGCCAGCGGGCGCCCCCGGTG
>JANMTH010000605.1:0-18385 GCA_031390305.1 Thermoflexaceae bacterium | reverse complement strand
ACCGAGGTCGCGCTCGTCGGCGATGGCAAGGCGATCACCGGCCAGCTCAATGCCAGCCTGAAGGACCAGCCCTGGGAGTACCCGGGCGAGACCACCTGGTGGAACTCGCTCCGCACCAAGGTAGAAGAGAACGCCGCCGCTACCGCCCCCCAGATGAACGACGACTCCTCGCCGCTCAACTACTACCGCGTGTATAAGACGATTCGCGAACTCATCCCGCGCGACGCCATCATCCAGAACGAAGGCGCGAACACGATGGACATCGGCCGTACGCAGATGCCGAACTTCTTCGCCCGCCATCGTCTCGATGCGGGGACGTTCGGGACGATGGGCGTCGGCATGGGCCAGGCGATCGCCGCCGCCGTCGTGCATCCCGACAAGAAGGTCGTGAACGTCGAGGGCGACTCCGCCTTCGGATTCAGCGGCATGGAGATCGAGACGATGTGCCGTTACAAGCTCCCGATCACCAACATCATCATCAACAACAACGGCATCGGCGGCGGGCCGGGAGAAGAGCTCCCACCCGAAAAGATGCCGCCCGGCGCCTACATCCCGAACGCCCGCTACGACAAGATGGCGGACGCCTTCGGCGGCAAAGGATTCTTCGTCACGACAGCGGAGGAGTTGGAGCCAGCGATCAAGGCCGCCCTCGCCTACGATGGCCCGACGATCGTGAACGTCATGATCGACCCGCGCGCCAACCGCAAGCAGCAGCAGTTCGCCTGGCTTACCCGGTAACGGGGAGGCGCAGGCCCAAGGGAATGAGAGCCAGGAGTGGGGAGGTCGCGAGGCCTCCCCTTTTCCTCGTCGCAATCCGGGAGACCCGTCGGGCGACCGCGTTCAGCGACGCGTGAGCAGGTCGTAGTCTGCGTGCGTGCCGATCCAGAACCAGATCACACTGTCTCCATCCCGTCGGCCCACGGCCCGGTAGCGCAGTCCAATCCTGACCGACCACCGGTCGGAGAAGCCTGCCAGTCTCTTAAACCGGAGGCTGCTGTGGAACGGGTCCTCGCTGAACTGTCGAAAAGCAGCGGCTGCCTGCCGCTGAACGTCTTCCGGGAGCCTGGCGTAGAGGTCACGAAAGTCGCGCGACCGCATCGACCTCACATTCTCTCCGGGTCGAGTTCATCGGCACGGCCCGCGCGGCGGTCCTCGAGCGCTCGCGCTTCAAGATGATCCAGCGCTTCGGGGTGCCCGTCGATCAGGCGATCGAAGTCGTCATCCTGATCAATTTCGTCCATGATCAGCAGCGCAAGTCGGTCCTGCTCCTTTTCGGATAGCTCGCTCGCCCTTTCGAACGCTTCACGCATGAGGCTGGTTGGCACAAATCACCTCCGTATCGGATGACGGTGAGCGTGGGTGTCCCGGCGCTGGCGAATGCCAGCCACCGCCCCGATCGCCGCTTCCAGCGTACAGCGAAAGAGCAGGCGCCCGGTAACCGATGGGACATGGACAGTCCGCCTCGCTTGCCATCGCGCTGATACTGAGTATCATCAGTCATATCGACACTTCGTCTCAGGAAGCCAGGTGATTCGCTCCCTCCCGTCCTTCGCGTCGCTCCTCCTCGCCGCCAGCATGTTGTCGCTCCTCGCGGCCTGCGGCGAAGGCACTGGCGGCGGCCCGGCGAGTTCCGGCAAGCTCCAGGTCGTCGCCACCATCGCCATCACCGGCGCCCTCGCCGAATCCGTCGGCGGAGAGTTCATTGATCTCCGCGTCCTCGTCCGCTCCGGCGTCGATCCCCACGAATACGAACTGAAGTCCGACGACCGCAAGGCGATTACCCGCGCCAGCGTCATCCTCCGCAACGGGCTCGCCATCGACGCCTTCCTCGACAAGGCCATCGGCGAACAAAAAACCATCACGACGACCGTGACGGACGGCCTGACCCTCCGCAAAGGCGAGGGCGGCGGCGACGACCCCCACGTCTGGCACGACCCCGAGAACGACAAGGCGATGATCGAGGCGATCGTCGCTGCCTTCGCCGCCGCTGACCCACCCAATGCCCCGGCCTACCGCAGCAACGGGGACGCGGCAAAGGCGCGTTTCGACGCCGCCGACCGCCAGATCCGGGCGCTCATCGCGACCATCCCCGCCGCCAACCGAAAGATGGTCACGAACCACGACGCCTTCGGCTACTTCATCGAACGATACGGCCTGACGTTCGTGGGCGCCGTCATCCCCAGCCTCACCACCCAGTCCGAGCCATCGAGCAAGGACATCGCCGCCCTCATCGACCTCATCGAGAAGGAGGGCGTGAAGGCGATCTTCTCCGAAAGCTCGGTGGATCCAAAAGTGGCCCGCGAAATCGCCCGCGACACCAACGTCCGCATCGTCGATGACCTTTACGGCGACTCGCTCGGCGATCCCGGGTCCGGGGCCGAGACGGTCGAGGGCATGCTCCTGGTGAACGCCGGAAAGATAGCGGAGGCGCTGAAGTGAGCGCACCAGCGAGGACGCCGTCCCGCTCGCCCGCCGCGAGCCCGGGGACGCTTTCCGTGCGCGACCTCGACCTCGGTTACTCCTCCGGCTTCCGCCTTTCCGGCGTCTCCTTCGAGGCCGCGCCCGGCGATGTCGTCGGCCTCATCGGCCCCAACGGGAGCGGCAAGAGCACCCTCCTCAAAGCGATCGCTGGCGTCCTTCAAGCACGCTCCGGCCAGATCGAACTCGGCGGCCGGCCGCTCCGTGGCCTCGCCGCTCGCATCGCCTTCGTTCCCCAGCGCGAAGAGGTGAACTGGGATTTCCCCGTCACCGCCCGCGATGTCGTACGCATGGGCCGCTTCCGCCCCGCCGGATGGCTTCGCTGGCCAGGCCGCGAAGACAACGCCCGCGTCGAAGCCGCCCTTCACCGGCTCGGTCTCGGCGGTATGAGCGGCCGCCACATCAGCCAGTTCTCGGGCGGCCAGCAACAACGCATCTTCCTCGCTCGAGCGATGGTCCAGGACCCGCTCGTCGTCCTCCTCGACGAGCCCTTCACCGGCATCGACGCCGAGAACCGCGAGGTCTTCCACGGCGCCATCCGCGACTTCGCCTCCTCCGGCGCGATCGTCCTCATGGCCACGCACGACCTCGACGAGGTCGCAGCCACCTGCTCGCACGTCGGCTGCCTGAACGGCCGTCTCGTCGCCTACGGCCCAACGGCCGAGACGTTCACGCCGGCCATCCTCCGCGCCACCTTCGGCGGCCGCGTCGCTGTCTTCGCGCCCGGCGGACCTGGCGGAGAGCACCATGTGGGATAGCCTCACCGACCCCTGGCAGTACGACTTCATGCAACGCGCGCTGATGGAGGTGACGATCGTCGGCGTTGTCTGCGGGATCGTTGGCTGCTTCGTCGTCCTCCGCGGCCTGGCGTTCATCGGAGACGCGCTGGCCCACGCCGTCTTCCCCGGGGTCGTGCTTTCGTACATGGCCGACCGGAGCATCCTCATCGGCGCGTTCATCTTCGCCCTCTTTACTTCGCTCGGAGTAGGCGTGCTCTCGCGCAGCCGCCGGGTGAGCGAAGACTCGGCCATCGGCGTCCTCTTCGCCGCCTTCTTCGCCCTCGGCGTCGTCCTCATCAGCCGCCAGGACGGATTCAAGAAGGACCTCGGAGCGTTGCTCTTCGGCAACGTCCTCGGCGTCTCTGATCGGGATGTCGTGCTCACGCTCGTGATCGGAGCGGCCGTGTTGCTCGTCCTCTTCGCGCTGATGAAGGAGTTCACCCTCCTCGCCTTCGATTCGACGATGGCGCGGGCGGTGGGGTACCCCGTCTTCCTCCTCGACCTCGTCCTTCTCATGTTGATCGCCGCCACCATCGTCGTCAGCCTCCAGGCCGTCGGCAACATCCTCATCCTCGCCCTCATCGTGACGCCGCCCGCGGCCGCCCGGCTCCTGACTGACCGGCTGGGCAAGATGATGCTGCTGAGCGCGGCCATCGCCGTCTTCTCTGGCGTGGCCGGGCTCTTCGCCTCGTACCACGCCGATACGGCCGCCGGCGGCACGATCGTCCTCGCGGCGACGGCGTTCTTCGTCCTCGCCCTGCTCTTCGCGCCCAACCACGGCCTCGTCAGCGGCTGGTTCCAGGCGCGCCGCGGCCGCCATCATGTCCATCACTACCATCCGATGAGCGAAGACGTGGAGCCGGGGTAGCTGTTAGCTGTTAGCTGTTAGCTGTTAGCTGTTAGCTGTTAGCTGTTAGCTGTTAGCTGTTAGTGAGACTACGAACACATTCACTAGAAGCTAGTAGCTAACAGCTAGTAGCTACCGCGCCATCTTCGAGCCCGGCACGTAGTAGCGCTTGTGCCAGATTCCCGTGTAGGCCTCGCCCTCCAGCGGCATCCGCCAGCTTCGTACCAGCGAGCCTTCGAAGGGGACGGCGATGAGCGCGCGGGGCTGGTCGATCGTCTCCTGGATGTAGTGCTCGGCGCCCGCTTCCGGAACGTAGCGGCAGGCGATCCGCCGGTAGGTGTCGCGCCACTCTGCGTCGCGGCCGAGGTCGTATGCGATGCGCGCGACGCCCTCCACCGTGATCTTGCGGTAGGGGCCAGCCTCTTCGTCGATCGTCAAAGCGATGCGCGGGTCGCGCCGAAGGTGGGCTAGCCAGGCCGATTCCTTGCGTGGCGTGATCAGGATCTCGCCGCTTTCGTGGATGAACCAGGCGGGCGTGACGTGTGGAGCGCCGTCGGGCCGGATCGTCGCGATCCGGACGAGGACGCCTGGCTGGGCGAGAAACGCCGCGCGTTCGTCGGGGTTCAGGGCTGGCATGCGGAGGCCTCCAGGCGGGTGATTCGCCGCCAATCCTAGGTGAACTTCTACAGCGCCGCCTGGGCCTGTTTGGAAACGGGCAAAAGTGTGAATTTTTGGTCGCAATGGCGACTCTTCTTACGGTTGTGTGAACTACCCGGTAGATATCCGGTTACCGGCCAGTGCACAATGGCCATGGGGAGTTGTTAGGGAAACCCTTATGCCACTCCCCGGACAGGCGCGTAGCCGTACCCTCCGCCCGGACGTTGGCGGAGCCGCCCGAAAGGGCGGCGGTGGCCGGCGCTTCGCTCGCTCTCATTGTGTGAGCGTGTGAAAGCGGCCGGAGGATACGAGCCTGGCAGAGTGCGCGAACCCCAAAGTCCGTATGGACGGTGGGGGTGGCGGTGGAAGTGTGGGAGGACGCGCGGCTCGGCACGGAGCGATCAGCTCCGGCCTCGCGGTCCTCCCCCAAGAGGGGGAAAGGGCCGGGCTCGTTATGTCGCTCCAGATCATCAACAACTTTCGCCGCCGTTCAACACGAAGACGCCATCGCCAAGTCCTCGGATGTCTAGAGCCGGAAGACACCCCCGTGCGTTGCGGCGCGGGGATGTGGGAGCGCCTCTCCCACGCCCGGAGAAAGTCTGCCGATACGTGACTGCGAGCGGCTAATTCGCCGATGCGCATGAGTGGTTGGACCATGAAGACGACCCTGAAAGTTAAGAGGTTCTTTGTCCAACTCTTGTCCAATGCGAGAGGCTCACCTATGCTTCGTCTAGAGTTTGTCCAATGTTCGTTCTGAACTGCGGAACGTGCAATTCTCAGAGGTACCCAAAGGGGAAAGGACCGCGCTCGTCATGTCGCTCCAGATCATCAACAACTTTCGCCGCCGCCAACACGAAGACGCCGTCGCGGCCTACATGCGGGAGATCCGCGAGATACAGGGCGCCGGGTTCGATAGGCGAGAGCTCCTGAAGCTGGGCCTCGTCGCCGGCAGCTCCGGCCTCGCCGCCCTGGCCGCTGCGCCATCCTTCCGGCCGCACTGGGCACACGCCGCCGCGCTCACGCTCGTCAGCCCGCCGAATACGCCGTTCATCGACCCACTGCCGATCCCGCACGTGCTCACGCCGAAACAGCTCGATCCACTGCCAACAATGGGCCCGAACCCGGCACTCTCGGGCTACAACGGCTTCTACGAGTGTGCCCGGCCAGCCCACCAGCAGTGGACCCAGGGCCTCGGCGGTATCAGCACCCAGGCCGCTGGCTTCGCCGGCAAGATGTACGAATCCTGCGTGAGCGAAGTGATGCACAGCTTCTACCCCGCCCAGAACGGCGTCCCGGCCTCCCCAATCTGGACCTTTACGGAAGCTGGCGTGCCGACCGGTGCACCGGTCCGGATCAAGGCCAAGTACGGAGAGCCCATCATCCACCGGATTCACAACGAGCTGCCCGCCGAGAATCACGGGTTCGGAATCAACCAGTGCTCGACCCACCTCCACAACGGCCACACTCCCTGGGAGTCCGATGGCGGCCCTCTCCAGTTCTACGACTACGGCCACTTCCGCGACATGTTCTACCCCAACGCTCGCGCCGGCTTCCGGAGTAGTCACCCGGAGACGACGTGGAACGGACCCCAGGGCCTCCGCACCGTACAGGGCGACTATCGGGAGACGATGAGCTCCCTCTGGTTCCACGACCACCGCTTCGATTTCACGGCCCAGAACGTCTACAAAGGAATGGTTGGCTTCTACTCGCTCTTCAGCGACGACCTTGGGCTCGATACGGACGACGAGACGACCGGGCTCCGCCTGCCGAGCGGACCGTACGACATCCCCCTGGCGCTGGGCGACAAGGTCTTCGATCCGAGCAACGGCCAGCTCTTCTTCGACCTCTTCAACCTCGATGGCATTCTTGGCGACAAGTACACGATCAACGGCAAGATCCAGCCCTTCCTCGAAGTGAAAAAGCGCCGCTACCGCTTCCGCATCGTCAACGCCGGCCCTTCGCGAGTCTATGATCTCTCCCTCAGCAACGGGGCCAACTTCGTCCAGATCTCGAACGACGGCAACCTCCTGCCGAAGGCGATCAACCGCAAAGTGATGCGCATCAGCGCGGCGGAGCGGTTCGATGTCGTCGTCGATTTCACCAGCGTGCCGGCCGGTTCGAAGGTCTACTTGCAGAACTCGCTCGAGCAGACGAATGGGCGCGGCCCGACAGGCAAGGCGCTCGTCCCCACCGTCAAGATGCTGGAGTTCCGCGTCGCCGGCGGCGCTGTCTCCGACGGCAGCAGTGTCGCCGCCGGGAAAGCCCTGCTTCCCCTCCCCATCCTCCCGGCGGCCATGGCCGCCACGCGGAGGTGGGAGTTCGGGCGCCAGAACGGCGCCTGGGCCGTCAACGGCCAGCTCTTCGACCCCGACACCCCCACCGCCAAAGTGAAGCAGAACACGGCCGAAGAGTGGACCTTCAAGAGCGGCGGCGGCTGGCTTCACCCCGTCCACGTCCACTTCGAGGAGTTCCAGCTCCAGGCCCGCGACGGCAAGGCGCCGCCGATCGACGAGGTCGCCCGCAAGGATGTGGTCCGCATCGGCTCGGAAGCCCTGCCAGGGAGATCGACCGGCGAAGCGCGGGTACGGATGCAGTTCCGCGACTTCAAAGGCATCTATCCCATCCATTGCCACAACGCGGTCCACGAAGACCACGCCATGATGGCCCTCTGGGAAATCGTGGAATAGAGGAGGAAGACGATGATCAAGCGACGATTTTTCCTCGGCGCCGCAGGCGCCGCCGCCGCCACCGCGGCCATCGCCACCGCTACCGGTGGGTTCATCGCTGGCGGCGACCGGCGCACCCCGGACGGCGTAGCCGTCAGCGGCCGCGGCGGCATCCCGAACGTCCCCCTTCTCACCCACGAAGGGAAAGACGTGCTTTTCTACGACGACCAGGTGAAGGGCAAGACCGTCCTGATCAGCTTCATCTATACCCGGTGCGCCGACCTCTGCCCCCTCAACGTCGCAATGCTCAAGCGCGTCTACGGACTCATGGGCGACCGCATGGGGAAGGATATCTTCTTCAACACGATCACCCTCGACCCCAGGAACGATACAGCCCAGATCCTCGGCGCCTACGCCAGGGCCTTCGAGGCCGGCCCCGGCTGGTCGTTCCTCACGGGCACGCTGGAAAGCACCGAGACGTTGCGCAGGAGCTTCGGCTTCGTCGATCCCGACCCCGTGCTCGACGCAAAGAAGGAGCTCCACATGGGCATGTGCTGGCTAGGCCACGAACCCCTCTCCCGCTGGTCGGCCTGCCCGGCGATGACGAAGGCGAGCGCCATCGCGCGGTACATCAACTGGGCCGACCCGAAGGGGGAGCGCCCCCGCCAGGTCCTCTCCGCCTGATCCCCCACGTAGACCGTCACCGGCAATCGGTCGCCCGTGCGTGGCCGCACGGCCACTGACTACCAGCTACTGACTACCGGCTACTGGCTACTGGCTACCGACAGCGGTAGAGTTCCCATCCGCCGGAGGACGCCATGCAACCCGAAGAGCTCAGCGAACGCCTCGTCCCCTTTATGCGCACGCACCTCGAAGATCCCTGGGCGAAAGTGGTGAGCTGCGAAAACGCTCCCGGCCACGCCGGCTTCGCCTACCTCTTCGATATCCAGTCCGAGGGCCGGCTCCTCCGCTACTGGATGCGGCTACCTCCGCCCAACGTCAAGCTCGAAGGCACGGCCGATGTCCTTCGCCAGGTGAGCGTCCTTAACGCGCTCGACGAAACGGATGTGCCCCACTGCCCTGTTCTCTGGTCGGGCGACGACCCACAATGGTTCGGCCGCCCCTACTTCATCGTCGAGCGAATCGAAGGCGATGTCTTCCGAGACAAATACCTCGACCGCTTCAGCGAAGGCCAGGTCCAGTCCGTCGCCCGCCAGGCGATGGCCGCGATCGCCGGCGTCCACAAAGTCGATAAGGCCAGGTGCGCCTACCTCGGCGACTTCTGGGGCTTCGAGTTCGACGTCACCCGCTGGGACCGCTTCTACGAGCGCTCGGAAGACCAACACCGCCTCGCCCTCCAGCCACGCGTCCGCCAGCTTCTGCTCGATCAGATTCCCGCCGATTCGAACATCGGCATCTACCACGGCGACTACCAGTGGGGGAACATGATGGTCAGCGAAGACGCCAGGCTCCGCGCGATCATCGATTGGGAGCTCTGTGGCGTCGGCGCCACCTTGAACGACGTTGGCTGGATCTGCGCCTTTCGGGACCCAACGGCGTGGGCCCCCGGCCGCGTCAGCACCCGCATCCCCGAGGCCAACCACCTCGAGGAGATGTATCGCGAAGCCTGGGGCGGAGACCCCGGCAACATCCGCTGGTTCAAGGCCCTCGCCGTGTACAAGTTCTCGATCATCACCGGCTTCAACCTGATGCTGCACCGCCGGGGCAAACGCCACGACCCATCGTGGGAAGAGACCGCCCTCTCTATGGACCCGAACATGGAGTACGCCCTCCGCATGCTCGGCTCGTAACCCCGCGCGGCCCGGCGAGTTGACCGCCGGCAGGCCCGGTGTCACCCTCACGGAACATTCCTCCGATCGGCAAAAAGAGGTGTCGCGATGAAGGTCCAAGTCGACCACGACCGCTGCGAAGGCCATGGCAAGTGCGTGACCGCCGCGCCGAAGGTATTCGACCTGCGCGACGACGACCTGAGCTACGTCCTCCTCGACGAGGTGCCCGAGAAGTACCGGGACGATGTCGAACAGGCCATCCGGCTCTGCCCGCGTCAGGCCATCGAATGGGTAGAAGCGTAAACGTTCGTTCATTCACCGTGACATCACGGCCGAATTTCGTTAGAATTTACCGCACGGTAAGTTGACGGCCTGTCAGATCTGGCCCGGGAGCAAGCATGAGCATAATCGCCCCACTCCGCATCCAGGAGATCGACCTCGCGGACCCGGATGTTCACCTTCGCAACGAACAGCACGATATCTTCCGCCGCCTCCGCGCCGAGGCCCCAATTCACTACAACACTGGCTCCGGGGAGTTCGCCCCGTTCTGGTCCGTCACGAAGTATGCGGACGTGGCGAAGATCTCCCGCAATCCGCAGCTCTGGAGCTCGGAGCAGGGGATCTCCATCCCGCCAGCCGTCGCGGACCAGCAGGCCACGTTCAACACCTTCGGCCGGATGCTCATCGTGATGGATCCCCCCCGCCATGTGCGCCTTCGCCGCCTCGTGAACAAGGGCTTCACGCCGCGTGCCGTGGCGATGATCGAGCCGGAGATCCGGCGGATCACGGGTACCCTGCTCGACCGCATCCAGTCTCGCGGCTCGTGCGACTTCGTCGTCGATGTCGCCGCTCAGCTGCCCCTCGCCGTCATCTGCAGCATGATGGGCATCGCCGAGAAGGACTGGGATCTGATGTTCCGGCTGACGAATAAGGTGCTCGGCGCGGGCGACCCCGAGTACCAGGACGAACTCTCCGAAGGCGTCGCGCCCGGCAGCCCGGCGGCGGCCCGCGAGACCGGCGTCCAGGGCTTCACCCAGATGTTCGCCTACTTTACCCAGGTCCTCCAGGAGCTTCGTGGCGGACGCCGCGGCGAGGACATCACGAGCATCCTGATCGATGCCGAAGTCGATGGCGAGAAGCTCAGCGACGAAGAGGTCCTCTTCTTCTGCTTCCTCCTCGTCGTTGCCGGCAACGAGACAACCCGGAACGCCATCTCCGGCGGCCTCCTCGCCTTCTCCGAGCACCCGGCCGAAAAGGCGAGGCTCCTCGCCGACCGTTCGCTCTACGACAGTGCCGTCGAGGAGATCATCCGCTGGGTTTCACCGGTCACCCATATGACGCGCGTGGCGACGGCCGATACGGAACTCCGCGGCCAGCGGATTAAGGCCGGCGAGCGGGTCACGATGTGGTACCCATCGGTGAACCGCGACGAAGACGTGTTCGTCGACCCATACCGCTTCGATATCGCGAGGACGCCGAACGAACACCTCGCCTTCGGCATCGGCGAACACTTCTGCCTCGGCGCCGGCTTCGCCCGGCTCGAGCTGAAGGTCATCTTCCAGGAACTCTTTTCGCGGATGCCCGAAATCGAAGTCTCAGGACCGGTCGAACGGCTTCGTTCGAACTTCATCGGCGGGATCAAACACCTGCCCGCCGCCTTCACCGCCCGTTAGCCAGCCCTCAAACCCCAGGAGCCAGATGATGACCGCACCAACCCTCACCCTCGCCGAAGTGAACCTCGGGAACGAACTGCTCTTCGAACAGGGCAACCAGTACGACGCCTTCCGATTGCTCCGCCGCGAAGACCCGGTCCACTGGAACGAAGGCAACGAAGAGGTCAAGGGCTGGTGGGACATCACCCGGTACGAAGACGCCCTCTTCGTCTCCCGCCACACCGAGATCTTCAGCTCCGAACGCGGGATCGTCATGTATGACCCGCGCGACCCCGAGCTGGCGACGGCCGCCGCAAACGGCAACGGCAAGATGCTGATCACGATGGACCCGCCACGCCACGTCCGCCTCCGCCGCCTCGTCAACAAGGGCTTCACGCCCCGGGCGGTCGCCGCCCTCGAACCGCACATCCGCAAGATCACCAACGAGATCCTCGATAGCATCGCCCCGAAGGGGAGCTGCGACTTCGTCATCGATGCCGCTTCCCAGCTTCCCCTGGCGGTTATCTGCGAAATGATGGGCCTCGACAAGAAGGACTGGCCGCTGATGTTCGAACTCACGAACAAGGTCCTCGGCAGCAGCGACCCGGAGTACCAGACCGACGCGCCGGAAGAGCTCCGCGGCACCAATGAGGGCGCGCGCATCGCCGGCAACATGGGGACGATGCAGATGTTCGGCTTCTTCGCTCAGAAGCTCATGGAACGGCGCGCGGCCAGTTCCGGCGAAGACCTGATCAGCGTCATCATCGGCTCCGAAGTCGATGGCGAGCATCTCAGCGACGAGGACATCCTCTGGTTCTGCTTCCTTCTCATCCTCGCCGGCAACGAAACCACCCGGAACGGGATCTCCCGCGGTCTCCTGACGCTGTGTGAACATCCCGCCGAGCTGGCCAGGCTCCGTGCCGACCTTTCGCTGCTTCCCAGCGCCGTCGAAGAGATCCTCCGCTTCACCTCTCCCGTGACACATATGGCCCGCGTCGCCCAATCCGATACGGAGATCCGTGGCAAGAAGATTCGCGCGGGCGAACGCGTCGTGATCTGGTATCCCTCGGTCAATCGCGATGAGGATGTCTTCCCCAACGCCGACACCTTCGACATCACCCGCACGCCGAACGAGCACCTGGCCTTCGGAATTGGCGAACACTTCTGCCTCGGCGCTGGCTTCGCCCGGCTTGAGCTGAAGGTGATGTTCGAGCAGGTGCTCACACGCTTCCCGGATATCCACCTGAACGGGCCCGTCGAACGCCTGCGCTCGTCCTTCATCGGCGGCGTCAAGCACCTGCCGGTGGCCTTCACGCCCCGGTAGCCCACTCCTTCGGCAGCTTCAGCTCGCGGAAACGGCGGATGGCCGCTTCGCGTGCGGCGGCGTGTTCGACGATCGGCGCCGGATACTCCCGCCCAACGACGCAGCCCCACGCCGCCTGGTCGCTCGGGGAAGCCTCCCAAGGGTCGTGGATCCGGTCTCCTGGATACCCCGCCAGCTCCGGGATCCAGGTCCGCACGTAGTCCCCTTCCGGGTCGAACTTCTTCCCCTGGAGCACCGGGTTGAACACCCGGAAGAAGGGCTGAGCGTCGGTCCCGGTCGAAGCCGACCATTGCCAGCCGCCGCTGTTGCTCGCCGGTTCGCCGTCCACCAGATGGTTCATAAAGTAGCGGGCGCCCTCGCGCCAGTCGATCCCGAGGTCCTTCACCAGGAACGAAGCGGCGATCATCCGCGCACGGTTCGGCATCCACCCGGCCTGCCGCAGCTGACGCATCGCCGCGTCTACCACCGGGTAGCCCGTCTGGCCCGCCTTCCAGGCCTCGAGCAGCGAGCCAGCGGGCGCGTACCGCAAGCCTTCCAGCCCGGGCCGGAGCGGCCGGGTGAGAAGCTCCGGGCGGTGATAGAGGAGGTGGGCGTAGAAGTCGCGCCAGGCTATCTCCGCTCGGAACGCTTCGTCCCCCGGGCGATCGCAACGCCCGAGCGCTTCCGCCGCGGAGAGCAAGCCGAAGTGAAAGTCCTGGCTGAGGCGCGATGTCCCCGGCCGGTCGAGGCGGTCACGGTCAGCTTCATAGCGGCTTCGGCCATCGACGGCCCACTGTTCGAGCCGGTGCCGCGCCGCTTCTTCGCCCGGTTCGAGGACTGTCGTGGCGGTTCGCTGGAAGATGCCGGGCCAGGGGAGGTCGCCCGTCTCGAACGTGCCGGCCGCTGGCAGGGGCGTTGGCGCGTCGAGCACCTCGCGGCCCTCCACGGCCGACCATCGCCGATAGAACGGGCGAAAGACTTCGTACGCCCGGCCCGAAGCCAGCGTCATCGCCTCTGGCTCCACGGCCAACACCCCAGCACAGGCCCGCCACTCGATGCCAGCCCCTTCCAGGTTCGCCTTCACGCGGCCATCGCGGCGCATCCCGAACGGCGAGTAGTCGCGAGAGGCGGTTACCAGAGAAGCGTTCGTTTCGGCCGCGAACCGAGGGACGGCCTCTTCGGGCCGCCCCGCCCGAATGTGGAGGCGGTTGCCCATCCGCCGCAACCGCTCATCGAGCACGCGCAACGATTCCATCAGAAACCAGGTCCGATTGTCCGAAGCCGAAGGGCCGTCGATCAGCCGCTCGTCGAGCACGTACAGCGGCGCCACGCCATCGGAGAGGACGGCCGCCGCCATCAACGCGGGATTGTCCACGAGGCGAAGATCGCGCCGGAACCACATGACCGCCGTCCGTTTCGAAGTCATCCCGCCGCCGCCCTGGCGGACAAAGCCGCCGCGACCTGGCGAGCCGCCGCCCGGATGTCGTGAGAGAGCATCCTTCCCGGCGCTTCGGCCAGCAGGGCAGCCGGACCGCCCACGAAGAGGTTCGTCACCCCTCGCCGGACCAGCACACGGGCCGCACGCGCCATCGACGGCGCCGCCGCGCCCGTCGTGGCAGCCAGGCAAACAGCCGCCGGCCGCGTCGCGGCGACGGCATCGACAAGGGCATCAAGCGGAAGGTCCGTTCCCAGGTAGAGCACCCTGAGTGACTCCTCAAGGAGAAAGAGCCGGAGCGCCAGGAGACCGACTTCGTGGCGCTCTTCCTCCGGGCATGCTAACAGCACCAGCGGCTGTCCGGGTCCCGGACGGGGGACCCGGACGATCGACGCCATGAGCTCGGAGCGGACGCACTCGCTCAGGAGGTGTTCGTGCGCCGCCGCCAGTTCCCCACGTTCCCACGCCCGGCCCACGAAGACAAGGGCCGGGAAGATGATCGTTGGCAGGGCCGCCTCCCAACCAGCCTCGCCCGCCGCGCGCGCGACCATCTCGCTGACGGCGGCCGCGTCCAGGCGCCCGGCGGCCGCGAAGAGTTCCGTGGCGAGGGGGTTAAGCGCGGGCTCCAGCCTGAGCGCGGGCGCTAGCGCGGATTCGCTCTCGCGCTGCGCGGCCTCGGCCGCCTGAGCCGCGGGAAATCCGGCCGCAAGGTAAGCGGCCATGCGGTGAAGCATGGCCATCTCCGCTTCACTGTAAAGGCGCCGTCCGGATTCGCTGCGGGCGGGGCAGGGCACGCCGTAGCGGCGCTCCC
Organism: Thermoflexaceae bacterium; assembly: GCA_031390305.1. Taxonomy (GTDB): domain Bacteria; phylum Chloroflexota; class Dehalococcoidia; order Tepidiformales; family Tepidiformaceae; genus JANMTH01. The sequence continues at coordinate 3,967 of JANMTH010000605.1, read as the reverse complement.
AGTTCCTCAATCGCGCTTCGCTCACTCCGAGCGAACGGGCCGCGGCGCCGATCGTGTAGTTCATCGAGGCTATGGTACAAATCATTGTCAAGATGGACAATAGCCTTCATCATTAATTCATCAGCGGGACCGTTGTCCCAGAGGAGACCCCATGACCACCATCGCAATCACCGGTAGTTCAGGACTCATCGGGACCGCCCTCCGCGAGGCCATCGAGGCCAGCGGCGACCACGCGATCCGCGTCCTTCGGGGCAACCAATCCGACCCCGCCGCGCTCTGGAATCCGGCCACCGGCTGGTTCCGTCCCGGCGCCCTTGAAGGCGTCGATGCGGTCGTGCATCTCGCCGGCGAATCGGTTGGCGAGGGCCGCTGGAGCGAGAAGCGCAAGGCCGAACTGACCTCCAGCCGGATCGACGCCACGCGCATCCTCGTAGACCACCTGGCCTCCCTGGTGAAGCGGCCCGCCGTGTTAGTCAGCGCCTCGGGCGCGGGGTTCTACGGCGACCGGGGCGAGGAGACCATGACCGAGGATTCGGCCGCCGGTGGCGGCTTCCTCGCTGGCCTCGTCGTCGCCTGGGAAAAGGAGGTGCAGCGCGCCGCCGAGCTTGGCATCCGCGTCGTCACGCTCCGCTTCGGCGTCATCCTCGATAAGCGCGGCGGCGCACTCACCCGGCTCCTGCTGCCCTTCAAGCTGGGCGCCGGGGGCCGCATCGGCAACGGCAGGCAGTACATGCCGCTCGTCAGCCTTGGCGACGCCGTCGGCGCTATCCGGCACGCAATCTCCACGCCCACGCTCTCCGGGCCCGTGAACGTCAGCGTTCCCGAACCGGCGACAAACAACGACTTCACGAAGGCCTTGGGCAAGGCGCTCCACCGTCCGACCCTGCTCCCCGTTCCCACGTTCGCGTTGAACGCGATGCTCGGCCGCGAAACGGCTCGCGAAATGCTCTTCTTCAGCGCCCGCGTTCTCCCCACAAAGCTCCAGGATTCGGGCTATCAGTTCCGCGCGCCCAGCGTCGATGCCACGATCGCGGAGGCCCTAGCCTGACGCTAGCCGGAAGGGAACGGGATGAACTGGCCGCTCAGGTCGGCCGGGCCGTTGTAGAGCAGGTTGTAGCGGCGCCGCGCGAACATCCAGGCGCCATCCGCTTTGCGGTATTCGTCGTGATAGACGCCGACACCCATTCGCCGCGTATCGTCCGCTTGAAGGATGAACTCCGAGAGGTACCAGCGCGCCGTCGCGCGGTCGCCTTCAATCGACGTCATCACCCCGGAGTGGATGATCTGGATGGCCGTCGGGAATCCCGCCATCAGCTTCGTCCAGAGTTCGACGATCTGCTCCCGGCCGGTCACTTCACGGCCGGGGCCGAGGTCCCAGGTGGCGTCCGGCGCCCAGGTCGCGCCCCAATCCGTGGCGTCGCGTCGGCAGACAGCGTCAGCGTAACGCTCTACCAGCGCGCGAATCTCGAAAGCGTCATCGTTGGGCATGGCGTGTCTCCGTCGCGGCGATGCCGGAACTCTACCGGATTGAGCTGTTAGCTGTTAGTTGGCGTCGCTCAGCCAGCGGCGTCGAACAAGCCCCCTGGCCCGCTGGGCACGACGACCAGGCGTCCAGCTTCGTCGCGCCAACGGCCAGACGCCGCCTCGAACACACTAATAGCTAGCAGCTAGCCACTAATAGCTACAGCCCATCCCGTTTCCCGATCTTTCCTATCGGGTAGGGCGCTGCGGGATTGTATACCAGAAGCGGGGACCGTAGGATGAGGCCGTGCGCAGAAACATATTGGGTGGTTTGCCCAGCGGGCTTCTGGGTCTCGTCGCTCTGGGGTTCGAAGTGAGCCCGCTTTCTGAATGGTGGCTGTCTGCGGCTTTCTGGCTAGCGGCATTGCTTTGGCTCGTTGGGTGGTTCGTCCTAACGCGGTTCCATGCGCGTAGTTCTGCATTCGCTGTTCGCGTCAGGCAAAAGCGGTGGGAGAGTTTCCAACAAGAGTGGCTGATGCTTTTGCTGGAGGTTGAGATTGAGAACCGGCGCGATGTGCCGAAGCAGATCACCAGCTGGAGGTGGCACTGGGACAATAGTCGCGGTGGTCGTCCAATGTCTCATGCCTTCGACGTTGAGCCTGCTAGGCACCTGGCAGACCTCTTGCGCCGCCGTCAGGCCCTGCCTAGTCACGTAGATCCGCATGAGAAGGTGCGCGGCTGGGTCGGCAACTCGTTTCGTAAGGATCCGAGTTGGGAGGGGGAGCCGTATTTCGTGCTCACTCTTCGAGATGAACTCAATATAGCGTACAGGGTTGCTCGTGTAAGCCCGAAACCGTCGCCGTTGCAGCGGCTACGACTACGGCGACGGCCAGCTTTCGCCGTCATTGAGACGTACCCGCCAGAAGTGCTGATAGGGCCAGCTAAGACTAGCCCACCAACTCCGAGTACGGAAGGTTCCCCGAATGAATGAGTGCCAGCATCGTGTCGCGGAACAGGTAGGGGTTGTTGCGCCCGTTGAAGCGCCATTCCATTTCGTCGAGGTACGCGGGCATATGGTAGGCGTTGATATGGTGATACGAGCCGATGATGCTACGCTGGAACAGGCTCCAAACGCTCTCGGCAGTGTTCGTATGAACCTGCCCGCGTACCCATTCGTCCTTGGAGTGGTTGACGCTTTCGTGCCGGGTGTTCTCGTCCGCGATGCCAACGTAGGACGCGTGTTGGTCCGTGTAGATGGCTTCGGCCTCATCGGCCACATCGTGAAGAAACCCGTGAAGAGTGCGCTTGTCCGTGGTGGTGGCGACCCGAAGCCGGATGTTCCCGCCGCGTTGCATCGCGCCGATCACGATCGTCTTGTCGGCCTGGGGCCCGCGCGTGTTCCGGGAGCCGCGACCGTCGTGACGCTTCCCACCGATGATGTACGTCTCGTCGGCCTCTACGATGCCGCTGAGCGGGGGCTTTTCAACCGAACCCATCGCTGCCCGGATGCGGTGACACAAGTACCAAGCGGTCTTGTAGGAGACGCTGAGGGTGCGCTTCATCTGGTTCGCGCTGATGCCCTTGCGGGACTCGACCATCAGGTAAACCGCTGCAAACCATTTCGAGAGGGGGAGCTTCGTATCGTGGAAGATGGTTCCAGCCAGAACGGAGTACTTGTAGCGGCATGAATTGCAATCGTACTGATTCCGCGACGGCACCCGCGCCACGCTGGTGGACTGGCACGACGGGCAGACGAGGCCATCCGGCCAGCGTAGTCCTTCGAGGTAGGCGCGGCACTTCTCATCCGAGCCGAACCGCTCGAACAACGTCATCAGGTTCACGTCCTGAGGTTCCTTTGCCGTGTACCGTGCACCCATGGGAGGCCCCCTATGCCTAAGAAGAAACGCGCCATCGACCTAACGGACGATGAGGTTATGAAGCGGCTTTTCCCGCGAGAAGCGGTCGCGAAGCTGAAGCAGATCGCACATGCCCAAGACCGCGATTCCGAAGCTGAGAAGCCATCATAAGATGAAGGATAAAGGGAATCTGACCCCGCGTCAAGTATACAACCCCGAGGGCGCTGCCCGCCCGGCCCGCCTACACTGGCGGGATGAGCACCGACCACGAGCGGCGCCCTCCCGAGGAACTGACGCCCCGCCAGCGCGAGGTCCTGGCCCTCCTCGCCCGCGGCCTGACCAACGCCCAGATCGCCGCCGAACTCGGCATCACGCCCGATGGCGCCAAGTACCACGTCTCCGAGATCCTCGCCCGCCTCGACCTCGACACACGTGAGGAAGCCGCCGACTACTGGCGCGCCAACAACGGCCTCACCTCCCGCCTCCGCCACTGGGCCCGCGGCGCCGCCTCCCTGCCCCTCGCCTGGCGCTGGGCGGCCACGGGAGTCGTCGCGGTCGCCGTGGCCAGCGGAACGATCCTCGCCATATCGCTCGCCGGCGATGGCGCGACCCCAGCGAGCGAGCCGGAGCCAGCATCACCGACCCCGGTC
>JANMTH010000597.1:0-7619 GCA_031390305.1 Thermoflexaceae bacterium | reverse complement strand
CTGGTGTGGCGCCCGTGATCGCGCCGCGCATCCCGCACTACTTAAACTGGTCACCAGATGGCGCGACCCTGAGTTTCGTCGCGCCAGCGCCGGGTGGCCTGGCGCTCTACCTGAGCGACGCCGATGGGGCCTACAGCTCGGACCAGGTGGCCGAGGGAGCGCCGGTCTTCTCGGCCTGGAACAGCGTTGGCACGCAGCTCGCGGTCCACCTGGGAGACGCGGTATTCATCCACGACGTGCGGACGAGGGAGCGCACGGAAGTATCGAGCCGTGCCCTGGGCTTCCGGACGCCGGCCTGGGTGGGGAGCCGCGTGTACTACGGTGAACCTGGCGAGAGCGGCGTGGAGCTGCATTGGAAGGATAGTTCGACGGGCGCGCGAGGTGGCTCGGGGGCGTTTCGTGGGGGCGTTGCCCTGGCGGCCCGGCCGGGCACACGGGCGGTAACGGTGGCCGTCGCTGAAGAGCCGGAGAGCGGCGTCTTCAACCGGCTCTGGCTGGTGGATGGCGATGGAGATGGCGCGCGGAGCCTCATCCACCGGGGGCCGTTCGTTTCCTACTTCTGGGACCCGACGGGCGCCAGCGTCGCGCTCATCGTGCCGACGCAGATAGGGGATGGACGTTACGCCGTCTGGCTTCGAGACCCCTCGGGGCGTTTCCTGGCGGCTACGGAGGGGTTCGTGCCGGCGCCGGACTACCGGATGCTGCTCGGTTTCTTCGACCAGTATGCCCACTCGCACCGGCTCTGGTCGCCCGACGGCGGCGCATTCCTGGCCTGGGGGCGGCTGGCCGGAGACGCGGTCGCGGCATCGTTCGCCGATAGTAGCCCCAGGGATTATGTCCTGATGTGGAAGCCAGGTGGCGGGCTCCCGGTTGAGCAGGTGGTGCTGGCCGACTCGGGATTCTTCGCACCCTGGACGGCCGCGCAGTAAACGGGGCGTTACGCACAAAATTGCTGGGCCGAAAAGCGCGGTTGTACACTCAAGGGGTCCACCAGTCGCGGTTAGGACGAAAGGTTAGGGGCAACCAATGGAGCCTCCGCACGAACTTGCTCAGCCGAGCGCCGGCGAAAAGGCCGCGCGGCTCGCCGTCCTCGCCTTCCTCGGGCTGGCGCTGCTCACCCTTGCCTTCGGCCTCGGCTTCGGCCTGAAGGAGCTGACGGACGATGGCAGCCCGGCGGCGGCGCCCGCCGTGGCCACCGGTAACTCCACCACGACGCGGAACGGGGCGGCGGATTCCGTAGGCGCGGCCGCGATCGACGAGATCGTGGAAGTCCTCCAATCGCAGTACGTCGATCGGAAGACGCTCAGTGCGGAACAGCTGAAGGACGCCGCGATCAACGGCATGATCGCCTCGTTGAACGACCGTGAGACGAGTTACATCTCGCCCGACGAACTGAAGGCGGGCGCACTGCAGCTGAACTCCACCTACCAGGGGATCGGCGCCACCGTCTCGGACCGCACGGGCGTCATCCAGATCGTGGCGCCGTTCCGCGATTCGCCGGCTGAGAAGGCCGGGATCCGGACGGGCGACGTCGTTCTCGAAGTCGATGGCGAACCGACGGATGGATGGACTGACCAGCACGCGGTCGAGGTGATCCGCGGGCCCAAGGGCACGACCGTGAAACTGAAGGTGAGGCACGCGGACGCGACCATCGAAGTCGTGGAAGTGGTTCGCGGCGAGATCGACATCGAGAGCGTCTTCGTCGAGCCGAACATCGAAGTCATTCCTGGCGAGAGCGAGAAGAAGATCGTGGATCGGACGGGCGCCACGGCGCCGGACATCTGCTACCTCGCGATCTCGCAGTTCCATGACAAGACCGTGAGCGAGTTGAAGGCGAAGGCCGGAAAGTACGAAGCGAGCGGCTGCAAGGGCCTCGTGCTCGATATGCGGGGCAACCCCGGCGGGGGCCTGCAGGCCACCATCGATGTCGCCGATGAGTTCCTCAACAACGGGATCATCATCGTGGAGCAGGACGGCAACGGAAAGCAGACCCCGACGAATGCCCGGCCGGGCGGCATTCTGACGAAGCTTCCGATCGTCGTGTTGTTGGACGGCGGGAGTGCAAGTGGGTCGGAAGTCCTCGCGGCCGCCCTGCGGGACAACGGCCGGGGCCGGATCCTTGGCACTCGCAGCTTCGGCAAGGGCACCGTGAATCGGCTGATCCCGCTGACGAGCTGTGGGACGACGAACTGCGGCGCCGTTTACGTCGCCGTCGGCCGTTGGCTGACGCCGAAGGGGGAGCAGATCGAAGGGCTCGGGATCACGCCGGATGTGGAGCTGCCGATGACCTCGGAGCAGTACATCGACGAGGGTGATATCCAGATGTTCAAGGCGATAGAACTCCTGCGCGGCGCCCCCTAAGGCGGTACACTCACCGGTACACCAGCGGCCCCGGCCCGCCACGGCGGACCCGGGGCCGTTTTGCTTGAGACTTCGATGGCCAAAACGGTTAAGCCCCCCCAGGGCGCATCCATCGCCCAGAACCGGCGCGCCCGGCACGACTACGATATCCTCGCGAAGTTCGAGGCCGGGATCGTGCTGACCGGATCGGAGATCAAGTCGGTTCGCGATCACAAGGTGCAGCTTCAAGGCTCGTACGCCCGACTGAAAGGGGACGGGGACGAGGCCTGGCTCCTCGACGCCCACATCGCCCCCTACGCCAACGCTGGTTACGCCGGCCATAACCCGACGCGCGAACGGAAGCTGTTGCTGCACCGCAAGGAGCTCACGCGGATTCATGAGCTGCTGGCCGAAAAAGGCCTGACGCTCATTCCTCTGGCGATGTACTTCAAGAACGGCCGGGCGAAGATCGAACTTGGGGTAGGGCGCGGACTGAAGAATTATGACAAGCGGGAGAAGATCGCCGAGCGGGATGCGACGCGGGATATGCAGAGAGCGCTGCGCCACAACAGCCGGTAGACGAAGGTTCGCAAACTTTGACCTATGGAAGCCATTCACGGTACGGCCGAATAGGGTAGACTGTACGGGAACTCACGGCCCCGCCTTGATTGGAGAGACGCATGGCAGCTCCGGCATTCGTAGAAGTCCCCGGCCTTAACTTCGATTGGCTCAACCTCGACACCGAGCAGGGAATGAACCTCTCGGCCGGCCGACGCGGCCTCACGCTGGAGGACATCAACACGATGACCTATGGCGTGGAGGAGAAAGACCTCGCTGGCGCTCCGACGTTTGGGGCCCGCGGGGCGAAGGCTGACGCTCGTTCGCCACGCCACGCCCGCCAGTACAAAGACAAGGGCGATGTCTGGTCGGAGAGCGCGATGCTCCTCTACGAAGAGGCGAATCAGCGCCAGTGGTCGAGCGCGCGGGACATCCCGTGGGAGACGATCCAGCCCCTGCCGGACGATCTTGAGTGGGCGATGTGCACGCTCTGCACCTTCCTCACCCAGGTCGAGTTTATCGCGGGCGACCTCCCGGGCCGCTTCATGGAGCAGGTCCATCCCGACCACTTCGAGGCCCAGCTCTTCCTCGGCACGCAGATCATGGACGAGGGACGCCACCTCGATGTCTTCCGCAAGCGCACGCTCGTGAACGGCGGCGGCATGGTTGATGCTGGCTTCGGGGCGATCAACCTCCTCGCCGTCGATGACTTCACGGAGATGACGGCGCTCCTCCACCTCTTCGGCGAGGGATTCGTGCAGACGCTCTTCCGGATGGGTGAGCTGATCTCCCAGAACGAAGCGGAGAAGAAGATCTTCCGGCTCGCGGCACAGGATGAGAGCCGGCACCTGGCCTTCGGTGTGACGCACCTCAAGTATGTGATGGACACCCAGCCCTGGCGTAAGGAAGAGCTGCACCACTACTTGGACATCCAGGAGGGCGCACTCGGCCAGAGCCAGCAGGCCGGGCTGACGACGAACCCGATGACGGGCGAGGCACTTGCCATCCTCGCCGGAGGCGGCATTGAGAAGATCGACGAAGGCTATACGAAGCTCATGATCATGCGGAAGCGCCAGGTCAACGAGTACATGCACCGGCTCGAAGTCATCGGCCTCGGCGATCGCCGTGAACGAATGATGCCCGGCTTCAGGGACCTTCTCGACCCCGTCAGCTAGGCGGAAGTCTTCCCAACGCACCACCACGGGCCAGGTAACTCCTGGCCCGTTCGGAGTCTGACTCGACTGGAGAACCCGATGGACCTGACACCCGCAACGAAGCTTCGTGTTCGTGCACTGGGATGGGACGAGGCGCTGATCGCGCGTTTCGAGGCCTCAGTGTTGAAGGACCGGACGGTCGCCAACATGGCCCTCCTCCACATTGTCCCCCAGCGCGCGGCAGCGTTCGTCGATCTCGTCGATAAGAACCCGGACAGCATGAAGGGCCTGACGTTCAACTTCATCCGGACACAGTCGGAGCGGGGCGTGAGGGCGGTTCCCGGTGAGCACGGGCTCGGCACACCGGAGATCAACATCGGATCCTACGGCCAGGTTCCCGACCTCTGGCCTTTCGAGAACGACACGCCGCTCGGGTCGCATCCGGACATGAACGCCTACCAGCCGGGCAACTACTACATCTTCGAGAAGGCCGAAGTCTGGGCGGATGGCGTGGACCACCTCTACGAAGAGGCGATCCGCGAGCGCTGGGTGCCGGCCACGGACCTCCCCTGGAACGAAGGCAAGAAGGAGCTGCCGGAAGAGATAGAGCGCGCCATCTGCCAGATCGCCACCGTCTACAGCAGCAATGGCCTCGCCGAGCAGAAGATCCTGGCGAAGTGGCTGGAGCCGATCAGCTACGGTTTCCACGATGTGATGCTCTTCCTCGGGACCCAGATCTACGACGCTGGCCACAAGGTCGAGGCGCTCCGGAAGCGGGCGATGGTGAATGGCGGGGGGTTGGGACAGGCGCCGCTGGGGACGCTCTACCGCGGCTGGTACGGGTCGTTGAAGCTAACCCAGATGCTGATCTCGGTCGATGTGGTGTACAAGTCGTACGAAGTCGCGCTGTTCGAGGCGTATCAGGACTTCGCCCAGACGGACCTCGACGCGAAGATGTTTGAACTGATGGCCCGCGATTCGCGCCGCCATCTGGAATATGGGAAGCGCCATCTGCTCTGGTACATGCAGCACAAGGACAAGGCGAGCACGTTCGTGCCGCTCTGGCTGGGCCAGGCGGAAAACGCCCTGAACGCCGAGCTCCGTTTTTCGCACACCGAGCGGGAGGCGCTGATCCTGCTCCTGGGTGGCGGCATGGAAGGGATCTCCGTAGGTGTGGAGAGGCTGAAGAGCCTGCGCCAGAAGCAGCTTCAGACCTACCTCGAGACGCTTCGATTCGCGGGCATCGAACGGCTGGAATCGGTGCACCCGGGTTTGCTGCGGATGACGGATGACCCGATCGCGGAGGTTGCGGGACCGGGCCGGCCGGTCTAGGCGGCTGTGGTAAGATCGCTCCATGGACCGATGGCGACAGCTGGAACAGGTTCTCGGCGGCGAACGCGCGTTGGGTCGGCCGATAACGGCGGACGCCGACGTTACGAAGTTGGTGAGGCACGGCGTGCCGCTGGCGGCCGTGCTTGTCCTCGCCCGCACCTTCGACCTGAGCCGCGCCGAGATGGGCCAGCTGGTCGGGAACAAGACCAGCCATCCGGTCAAGCTATTGGGAGAATTCTGGTTCCGTGAGGGGCTGCCGAATCCTGTCGAGCGGTTGGGCCCAGTGGCCTCCCGCAACTTTATCGAGGCGGCCACGGTGTTGGCGCATGCCAGGTCCGTCTTCGGCAGCGACATCGAGCTCAGCGGGTGGTTGAGAGAACCGCTTGCTGTGCTCTCGCGGAGGCGTCCGATTGACCTCCTTAGCTCCCCCGAAACCCGCCAGGAGGTCGATGCTGTCCTCACGCGCATTGAGCACGGTGTGTTCGCGTAGTGCGCGCCTGGCGTCTCACGCGGGCCGAGTTCGCCGAACAGCCGCTGTCAGGCGTTGGAGCGTCGCTGGTGGGAGGACGCTGGAACTCCGCGGGCCGCGAACTACTCTACGCGGCCGACAGCATCGCTTCCGCCGTCCTCGAAGTTCTCGTTCATCTCGAAGGATGGATTCCCGAGGGGCAGTACGTTGCTGTGGAACTTCAGATCGATGACGATATCGGCCTCACGCGACTCGCTCCAGCCGAACTTCCCACAGGCTGGGACGAGATTCCGCCGGTGGCGTCCGTTGGCTTTGGCGATACATGGCTCGACCGTGCAGAAGCGGTCGGCTTGGTGGTCCCATCGGTCGTAGTCCGGGGGCATTCGAACATCCTGCTGAACCCGGCCCACGCCGACTTTGCGCGCATCGTCGTAGTGGACCAACAGCCGTTCGTGTTCGATCGGCGGTTGCTGCTCCGTCCGCTCCATCGACCGTGACGCGGCACAACACCCTTCTCACGTCCTCCGCACGTGGCACGCCGCCGCGCCCGCCCGTAGGATGGGCGCCACACCCATCACCGCGGAGGACCCCATCCATGCAGTACTGCCGAGTCGAGAAGAAGGGCCACGTCCAGTACGTCACGATCACCCGTCCCGAGGTGTTCAACGCCCTCCACGCGCCGGCGAACCTCGAACTCGATGGCGTTTGGAACGACTTCGCCGCCGACGAGGAGATGTGGGTCGCGGTCTTCACTGGCGAAGGCAACCGCGCATTTAGCGCCGGGAACGACCTGAAGTACACGGCCGAGATGTCGCGCTTACCGGAGAATGAGCGGCCGAAGTTCGGTTTCCCGAAGGGCGGGTTCGGCGGGCTGACGAGCCGTTACGACCTGTTCAAGCCGATCATCGCGCGGGTGAACGGCTACGCCCTGGGCGGCGGGCTGGAGATGGCCCTCGCTTGCGACATTATGTTGCTGGCGGACCACGCGGAGATCGGCCTTCCTGAGCCGCGCCGGGGGCTGATCGCGGGGGCCATGGGCGTCCACAGGCTTCCTCGCCAGGTGGGGCTGAAGGCGGCGATGGGCTACATGCTGACGGGACGCCACATCAAAGCGCAGCGCGCGTACGAGCTGGGCCTCTGCAGCGAAGTCGTACCGCTGGCCGAGCTCGATGCCTGCGTCGATTCGTACGTGGAAGACATCCTCCGCTGCGCGCCCCTTTCCGTGCGCGCGACCAAGGAGGCGGCGATGCAAGGCCTGGAGATGACGCTGCCCGACGCTGGGGCGGGCCGCTACGAGTGGGAACTGCGGCGCCGGACGAGCGCCGACTCGGTCGAGGGCCCTCGCGCTTTCGCTGAGAAGCGGACCCCGAACTGGACGGGCAAGTAGGCGAGCGATCTGAGAGGGGCTCGTGCCCCCCTCGACAGCCGGCTACGGCCGCTGGAAGAGCGACGCGACGCTGACCGTGAAGCCGGGCACGATGTCTTCGCCCGTGAGCGTGACGCGCTCGGAGAGGCGGGCGGCCGTGCCATCGGGACGATGCACGTGGACCGTGCGCGTGCGCGGGACGAGCACCCAAACGAGGCGTCCACTGGTCGACCCTGGGTTACCTGCGGCGGCCCGACCTGGTCTCGCTGGACACGGGCTGCGTCTGGGGCGGCTGCCTCAGTGCCCTGCGGCTGGTGGCCGGCGGCGAGCACGAGTTGATCCAGGAGCCCTGCGGGCCGGCACTGGCACCGGGCACGGCGCAATGAGGGCGGGGCCTCGG
>JANMTH010000596.1:0-2413 GCA_031390305.1 Thermoflexaceae bacterium | reverse complement strand
GCCTCTCTTTCGTCCGGCCGCCGAAGGCCGCGCCTTCCTGGTGACCGCGCGAGCCTCCTCGCGCGCGGCGAGTATGGCACGGAGCGGCGACTCGTTCGAAGGCGGCGCGCCCCAGGAGCCGTCCCGGCGCGGCCATCTGCTATTATCCCGCGATGGTCATGCCGCCTGAAAGCGTCCTCGACGCGCTGGCCGTCACCCTTCGGAGCCAGGTTGGCCCCGCCGTCGCCGACCCCTTCGCAAAGACCCAGGCGTTCATGGCGGCCGTCATCCTGGAGAAGCTCGCGGGACAGCTGCGCGCCGCCGAGAACGAAGACCGGGCGGCGCCAGCCGACCGCCAGGCGATGCTCGCCGACCTCGCGGTGCTGTGCGGCGCGCCTCCGCCGCGCCTGACGCGCGCGCTCGACGCCCTGACGGCCGATGGCGGCGACGCCGCCTGGTGCGGCCTCGTAGAGGCGTTGTACGCCGACCGGGCGGCCCTGGGCCCCGACTTCGACCTGCTTCTCGGCCGTGTGCGGGTTGCGATGCGGGGCCGCCTCAATCGCGCCCTGGCCTTTTCGTCGTGACGCCGGATGTTCCGCCCCTCACGGAGGAGCGCATCCGCGCCTACCTCGCGGCGAAGCTGGCGGCGCCGGACCTCGCCCTCCGGAACGTCCAACACATCGCCGTCGGTTGGTCGCACGAGACGTGGCTCTTCGATGCCAGCTGGACCGGGGACGCGGGCATGGTCCGCCAGGGCTTCTGTCTCCGCCGCGACCCCGGTAACGCCTTGTTGCGCGAGCTTTCCGACCTTGGCACACAGTTCGAAGTCCTCCGCTGCCTGGAGACGACGCCGGTCCCCGCGCCCCGGCCATACTTCTTCGAGGCGGATCCTTCCGTGCTCGGCGCGCCGTTTCTCGTGATGGAGAAGGTACCCGGAGTGTGCCCGAACCCGTGGGGGCGCGAGGGCCGGCGGTTCTACGAAGAGGCGGCGGCTCGCGGCGTGCTCCCCGATAGCTTCACCGATGCGCTCGTCGCGCTGCACACGCTCGATTGGCGCGCAGCGGGCCTGGAGTTCTTGGGCGTGCCCGGGCCCGGCGCCGATTTCGCGCGGAGGGAGATCGCGAAATGGCGCCGCCTGATCGAGCTCTCCGGGGTCCAGCCGGACCCCGTGCTGGTCGATGTCCTGGGCTGGCTGGAAGCGAACGCGCCCGTCACGGAGAAGCTCGTTTTCGTGCACGGCGCCTATCGGACCGGCAATCTCCTCATCCACGAGGACAGGGTATCGGCCGTTCTGGATTGGGAGACGGAGCTGATTGGCGACCCCATGTACGATGTCGCCTATGTGCTTTCGGAGCTGAACCGCGAAGGCACGGAGCTTCTTTCGAACCTGGTGGAACGTAAACGGTTCTTCGAACGCTACCAGGAGGGGACCGGGATCACGATCGACCAGGCGAAGTGTGACTATTTCCAGGTGCTCTACGCGATGCGTTCGGCCGCCTTCTGGATGAGCGCGAGCGGCCTCTTCGCGAGCGGCCAAAACACGGACCTGCGCCTCGCCAGGACGGCGTGGTCTATCCCGGTGGTCCTCGATCAGGCCGCTCGGGCATTGGGGTACTGAACGATGAGCGTAGACGGCGATTCCCGTGCCAGCATCCGCTTCCGGCCCGAGGACGACGGGCTGCACACCCAGGCGATGAGCGACCGCTGGTGGGAGACGGAAACATCCTGGTTCTCCTTCCACAACGCTGAGCGGCGGCTGGGGGGCTGGCTCTACACCATGGTGCGGCCCAACATCGGCACCGTCGCCGGTGGCGCGTGGGTCTGGGACGACACGGCCTGGTTGCCCTGGGAGGCGCTCTACAGCGCCAACTACTCCGCCCTCCAGCTTCCGGCGGAGGCTGACCTGCGGAACATCGTTCTGCCTACCGGCGTGGCGATCCGGGTGGTCGAGCCGACCCTGGTGTACGACCTCGGGTACGAGGATGGGGACCGGTTGCGGGTCCAGCTACGCTTCGAAGGGGTGATGCCGCCAGAGCCGCTCTCGGCCGTAGGGTCCACGTTCGGCTCCGCCCATCACTTCGACCAGTTCGGGCGCGTGGTTGGGCAGATCGTCCTCCACGGCGAGCGGATCGAGATCGACTGCGTGGGCATGCGCGACCGGACGTGGGGCCCGCGGCCGGAGAACCGGCCGCGCCAGGGCGCCTACGTCACGGCGGCGGCCAGCCCGGACCACGGGTTCCTCGCGGTCACCAACACGCGGGGCGGCGTGGACGAGATCGCCTACGGCTTCCTCCGCCGGCACGGCGAGACCGTTGGCCTGGCGAGCGGCCACCGGCGTGTCACCCGCAACGCGGAGCAGGGCTGGGTCGAGCGCATCGAGATCACGGCGACGGACCAGGAGGGGCGCGCGCTGCACGCCGTGGGCACCCCGGTG
>JANMTH010000578.1:0-4955 GCA_031390305.1 Thermoflexaceae bacterium | reverse complement strand
CAACGGCCTGATGGCGACATTCCCGATCCCCCAGATGCCCGCCATCGATCCGTAGCACGGTGGTTCAGCCGCCGATATGCGACATCTCGACTTTGCGCAGGCCGGCGGTGGCCTCGCTTCGAAGCTCGGAGTAGCGGTCATCGCGGATGCGCCAGACGCTGGCGAGGAAGGCCGCAATCTCGTCATCGCTCCAGCCTTCGCGGAGCAGCGTGCGAAAATCGTGTCCCTTCGATGCGAAAAGGCAGGTGACGAGTTCGCCTTCGGGCGAGAGCCGGGCGCGCGTGCAGTCACCACAGAACGGCTGGCTGATAGAGCTGATGAAGCCGATCTCGCCGCTGCCATCGCGGTAGCGCCAGCGCTTGGCCACCTCGCCGCGGTAGTTCGCGTCGATCGGCTCGATCGGGAGTTCACGGCCGATGATCTCGGCCATTTCGCGGAGCGTGACGACGCGGTCCATCCGCCAGCCGTTCGTGTTGCCGACATCCATGAACTCGATGAAGCGGAGGATGACGCCCGTTCCCCGGAAATGGCGGGCGAGATCGACCATTGTGTGGTCGTTCACACCCTTTTCGATGACGGCGTTCACCTTGATCGGGGCGAGCCCAGCGGCGATGGCGGCATCGATCCCGGCCAGCACCTGGGCAACGGGGACGCCGACGTCGTTCATCTTCTGGAAGACCGCTTCATCGAGGGAGTCGAGGCTGACGGTGATCCGGGCGAGACCAGCCTCGCGTAGCGGCCGCGCCTGGCGGTCGAGGAGCGAGCCGTTGGTCGTCAGCGTGAGATCTTTCAGCCCGGGGATCTTCGCCAGCTTCTCGATGAGGGAGGGGAGGTCGCGGCGGACGAGGGGTTCGCCACCCGTGATCCGGATCTTCTCCACGCCGTGGGCGACGAAGATACGGGCGAGCCGTTCGATCTCTTCGTAGGTCAGCAGTTCAGTTCGATTGAGGAACTGGTAGCCAGGCCCGAAGACCTCGCGCGGCATGCAATAGGTGCAGCGGAAGTTGCAGCGGTCGGTCACCGAGATGCGGAGGTCGCGGAGGGGGCGCCCGAAAGCGTCGGAGAGCGTCATGTCCCGGCTAGCTTAACGGTCTTGGGCCGCCGGGGCCACCGAACCGTGCCGGACGGAGTTCACGGCAACGGCAGAGTAAGGCCAACGTGCGGCGGCCGGTGAATCCTTCGTATGTTTCGAGCCTTCGTGGTTCCCCTCCCGGAACGGGTCAGGAGAGGGCGAGGGCGGGCTGTTCCGCCCACTGGAGGAGGGCGGCGTCGTACTTGGCGATCCGTTCGGCAAGCTGCTCGCGCATCGTGTTCATCTTCGCCATCTTCTCATCGAGCAGGGAGAGCTGCTTCAGGGTCATTTCCCGGACGACGCCGATCTTGGCCGCCTTTTCGGCGCCTGCCGCATCCTTCCGCCATTCCGCGCGAATCTGGAGGCGAACTTCTTCGGCGTCGAGCATCTCCTTGATATCGGCGAGGGAGAAACCGAGCAGCTCCTTCAGCTCCTTGATCCGCTCGAGCCGTTCGAGATCCACAGACGAGTAGAGCCGAAAGCCGCCATCCATCCGCGTCGGCGTGTTCAGCAGCCCCTTCTCCTCGTAGTAGCGAAGCGTGCGCTGCGTGAGACTCGTGCGCTCGGCCGCTTCACCAATCTGGAGGTATCCGTCGTCGGCCTTCGTCGTGGTCATATATCAAGCGTAGTGTAGCAACGTTAACGCGAACGTCAACGTTCGGGAGTTGAACCACTACGCTTCAGGGGGCGAAGCGAGGTTGCGCGGGGCACTCAGGGGCCGTCGCCGGGAGGAGGCTTACCGGCGACGAGGCGTGCGAGCGGGAAGCCGACCACCACGCCGGCCAGGCCGATGCCGCCAACGGCCATCGTCGCCCCATCGCCACGGATGAAGCCCGCGACAAGAACGGCGGCCGCGACCCCCGTCAGGATCCAGGGCATCGCCCGGCCAGCGGGGAAGGCGGGGAGGAGCAAGCGTCCGGCCATGGTTGGGAGTGTAGCGCGCCGCCCTCCTACGGGTGATGCAGGGCGGTACTGTCCTCGCTCCCGGCGACCCACCTGGCAGCCGCGAATCAGCCGCTCTCGCCCACGTGCGCGGCCAACGCCGCCACGGCCGGCCCAACCGTCGCCGCGACCGCGGGGAGGCCGATGATGAACGCCGTGCCGGTGGCCGGGCTGCTCTCCACTTCGATCCAGCCGCCGTGGTTTCGCACGATCGAGGCGACGGTAGCAAGGCCGAGGCCCGTTCCCTTGCCCGCCTCCTTGGTCGTGAAGAACGGGTCGAAGATACGAGGTAGGTCCGCCGGCGGGATCCCGGGCCCCGTATCCTGGACGCGGATAGCCCACCAGTCGCCCGCCTGGCTGTGGCCAACGCCTGGCGGCTGATGCTCACAGGCCAGGGTCAGCGTTCCGCCGTCCGCCATCACGTCGCAGGCGTTCATCACGAGATTGAGGAAGACCTGTTGGAGCGCCCCTGGTTGGCCACGGACGATGACCGGTTCGTGGCAGGGGCGCAGCTCCACTTCGACGGAGCGGAGGGCCGCCGCCGCTATCCGGATCGTCGCTTCTACCACCTCGGCGAGAGCGACGTCTTCGAACGGGTCGTCGCGCGGGCGGCTGTACTCGAGAAGTTGGCGGACGAGGGTGGCGCCGCCGGTTCCGGCCTCGCTGGCGGCACCGGTGTAGTCACGCAGCGGGCTGTCCGCCGGCAGCTCCAGATCGAGAAGATAGAGGTTGCCGAGGATCGCCGTGAGAAGATTGTTGAAGTCGTGGGCGATACCGGCGGCGAGCGTCCCCAGCATCTCCACCTGGTCGACCCGCGCCATGCGTTCGCGAAGCGCGTGCTCCCGCGTGATATCGATGCCGATAGCGGCCGCACCATCGGCCATGGGGAAGAAGACGGCGGAAAATCGCCGCCAGGCGAGCTTTCCGGCTGAAGCCCGGAACTCGATGTTCCGGACCTCGCCGGAAAGAGCGGCCGTGACCGCGCTCCAGAGCGAATCCCAGTCCTCAGGGTGGACAAGGCGCGCCCAGGCGCCGATCTCGGTCAGGTCGCCAGCGGGCATCTGAGCGGCCGCAGCGATATTGGCGCTGACGAAGAACGGCTTGGCCGTTCGATCCATCATCACGATCATCGCGGGCGAATGGCTGGTGAGCGCGTCGAAGCGTTCCTGCGAGATCCGGGCCGCGGCCAGCGCTTCCTGGGCGACGGCGGTCCGTTCATGGGCCTCCTCGCGCGCCGCGAGGAGGCTCGCCCGGTTGGCCCCTATTTGGCCGCTGAGGTGCGCCAGGAAGGCTCCCACGATCACCAGCAAAACGGCCTCCCAGGCCGAGTGAGCAAGGTCGATGTCGCCCGAAGTCACGTCGCCGGCTATATCCGCGGCGAACACGCCGACCGCCGCCCAGCCAGCGAGGCTGAGAACGTAACGCGGCTGGAACATCGAGCTGGCCTGCGCCAGAAGGGCGACGAGGAGGAGGGAAACCGGTGAGAGCTCCTGTTCGTTGAAGGCAAGGGAGGCGGCGACAAGGGCGATGTCGGTGAAGAGAAGCCGTGCCCACGTCCGCAGGCGGGCCGCGTCATCGCTGGCGGCGCGGAATCGCCAGTGGGTAGCGGCGGTGTAGACGGCAAGAACGGGCAGGACCGTCATCAGCGCGACTGATTCGTCCCGTACATTGCCAGTGAGGACGTACAGCACGTAGGCCGGGATCAGTGCCCAGCGGAACGCCATGATCCAGGGGAAGGGCGCGGTCGGCTGCGCCCCGGGGGATGGGCCACGGTAAAAAACGCCTATGACTCGTCGCACGTTCGCCCAAACTCCCATCGCGAAGTGTAGCCGCCCCGCATCCTTGGGCCGTAGGGGAATACCCGGATCTGAAGACTCGTCCGATCCTTCCAACGCGCCTGTGCGCCATCGTTCATCGCCAGCCACACATTCACGCCGGGGCTGGTAGACTCGGCGCGCGAAACCAGCGTTCCAGGCGAACGCCAAACGAAAGAGGAACAACGATGGCTGACAACGTCCTCATCATGTCGGATGAGACAAAGGAGAGGTGCGCCTACGTGCGCACCTTCATGGAAGAGCACATCTACCCGAATGAGCCCGTGCTCTCCAGGCGCACCGATGAAGCGGCGGCGCTGATGAAGAAGCTCCAGGGGATCAATAAGGCGGCCGGCTACTGGGCGCCTCACCTCCCGAAGGACGCGGGCGGCATGGGGATCGGCTTCCTCACCTACGCCTACATGAACGAGATCATCGGCAGCAGTCTCGTCGCTTCGCCGGCCTTCGGCTCGCAGGCGCCCGATTCCGGCAACGCCGAAATTCTCCACCAGTACGGCAGCCCCGAGATCAAGGAGCGCTTCCTCAAGCCGCTCGTCGCGGGCGAAATCCGCTCCTGCTTTTCGATGACCGAGCCCGCCGTTTCCGGCGCCGACCCGACGGGCCTGCAGACGACCGCCGTCCGCGAGGGCGACGAGTTCGTAATCAACGGCCGCAAGTGGTTCAGTTCGGGCGCGATCGGGGCGAGCTTCGCCGTCGTCATGGCCGTGACTGACCCCGAGCAGCCACCACACAGCAGGATGAGCCAGATCATCGTCCCGACGGACACGCCCGGCTTCAAGATCGAACGGATCGTCGAAGTCTGGGGCGATGAAGATTCGAACCACCCCGTAGTGCACTACGACAATGTCCGCGTGCCCGTGACGAACCTCCTCGGGCCGCAAGGCTGGGGCTTCAAGCACTCGCAGCGGCGTCTCGGCCCCGGCCGCATCCACCACTGCATGCGCGCCCTCGGCCAGGCGCAGCGCGCCTTCGACCTGATGTGCACGCGCGCCATCAACCGTTCGGCCTTCGGCAGCACGCTTTCGGAAAAGCAGACGGTGCAGAACTGGATCGCCGATTCGCTCGTCAACATCCAGGCGGCGCGCCTGCTCACCATGCAGGCGGCG
>JANMTH010000568.1:0-1624 GCA_031390305.1 Thermoflexaceae bacterium | reverse complement strand
GGCAAGCTGAAGAACGAGAAGATCAACGTCATCGCGTTCTGCGGTGACGGCGGCGGTGCCGACATGGGCCTCGGCGCGATCTCCGCGACGCTCACGCACAAGGACTACAACTGCCTCGTGCTCCTGTACGACAACGAGTCGTACGCCAACACCGACATCCAGCTCTCGAGCCAGACCCCCTACGGGGCCGTGACGACTTTCTCACCCTCGGGAGAAAAGAAGCGGCTCATGCACACGCGCTGGAAGAAGAACGTGCCCGGCATGCTGGCCGCTGGTCATCCCGAATCCCGCTACATCGCGGCAGGCTGCGCCGCGTACGCGGTCGATCTCATGAACAAGATCCGCAAGGCCCTCGAGCTGGGCGGACCTACGTTCGTGCACACGCTCGACCCGTGCCCCAAGGGCTGGGACTACCACCCGCAGTACAGCCAGGAGCTCGGCCACCTCGCGGTGGAGACGGGCATCTGGCCGCTCTACGAGGTCATGGACGGCGTGTGCAACCTCACCGGTCCGACCCGTCAGATCGCCGAAGGCCGCAAGAAGCGCAAGCCCGTCATCGAGTACCTGAAGCGCCAGGGACGCTTCGCGCACTTCATCGACGAGGACGTCGAGCACTTCCAGGCCCAGGTCGACAAGATGTGGACCGAATGGCTCATCCCCGGCGTGATCCCGTTCACCGTGCCCGCGAAAGACGTCGCCATCCTCAAGATCGACAAGCGCGCGAAGCCGCTGCACGAGGAAGCAAAGACCGCGTAATCGCTCGCTTGCCCGGCTGACGACACGGGGGCCGGATAACAGCCGGCCCTCGTTTCTTTTGGTGGCGTGGCGTAGTCTCCGGTCCGCCGCCTCATCGGCGTTTCGCCGACGGCGCAGGACAGGGAGGAAAGCGATGCTCACACGACGTCAGGTACTCCGCCGCGGGGCAGGCGCGGCTGCCGGACTCACCGCAGGATCATTCCTCGCCGCGTGCGCGCCAGCGAGCACGCCAGCTGCGACCACGGCTCCAACGACCGCCGCCACGACGGCTCCCACGCTACCGCCGCCGGAGACGACCACGATCCGGCTCACCGCCATCGCATGCGACAGCGCGATCTTTGGGGCCGAGCGATACCTCCGTGAGGAAGGCTTCACCGACGTGGGAATCAGCGACGCGGCTACATTCACGGCGATCTCCGCGGGGAACGCGAACCTCGGAAGCAGCCAGCCGCAGGCGTTCTTCAACGCGGTCCAGAGCGGACCCAAGGTGGTCAGCCTCGGCGGCCTTCACCCTGGCTGCGTTGAGATCTGGGCGCAGCCGGGGATCGCATCGGTGAAGGACCTCAAAGGCCGGAGCATCACCGTAACCGCCAAGACTCTCGCCAACATTCCGTACAGCTATATCGCGATGGTGCTCAAGCACGCTGGCGTCGACCCGAAGGACGTGAACTTCGTCGTGCAGGCCGACGCCGACCATGTGAAGCTCTACCTGGACGGCAAGAGCGACGCGGTGTTCGTGGCCACGACCGGAATACCTGCGCTCAAGGCGAACCCCGCGAACAAAGGCAAGGTCATTTACTCGCAAATCATGGACGAGCCGTGGAAGAGCACCAACTGCTGCTTCATCGTCGCGAGCGAGCAATGGGCA
>JANMTH010000567.1:0-2392 GCA_031390305.1 Thermoflexaceae bacterium | reverse complement strand
GGCATCACCCGCGACCAGCTGATCGACATCCGATAGGTCGTCATCCCGAGGTCCGCCATCAGGGCGATGTCGTCCTTGTAACGGTGGTAGTGATCGCAGGCGATGTCTCCGGTGGTTCCGTCGTGGATGCGTCCGGGCTGGTGGGCGAAGGTGTCCCAGATCGAGACGCCGCGTCCGCCTTCGCGGACGGCGCCCTCGATCTGGTAGGCGGCGGTCGCCACGCCCCATTCGAAGCCGTCGGGGAACTGGATGAACGTCATGGCCGCCTCCCGCCGCGGCCACTCTCGCGGCCGTCGTCTAAGCCGCCGATTGTACGCAGCCGGGCCTGTGCGATCTCGCGCACACTCATCCGGCCGGCCCTCTACCGCCCCCGGAGCTTTGGGTTCTCCGAGGCATCGGCCTGGGCGAGGGCGAGGTTCACGAGGTTCACGGCGGAATCGGCCATCGTGCCCGCGCCATCGCCGAAGGTCGTCTTTCCCTGCTTGAAGCGGTTGTAGATGCCCTCCGTGATGACCGCCAGCTTGTAATTCGCGAAGATCTCGTAGAAGTCGATGTGCGAAACGTCGATCCCGGTCTTCCGGCCGTACTCGGCGATGATCTCGCCACGGCTCAAGAAGCCCGGCTTCGTCGTCGTCGTCGAAGTCGGGCGAGCGCGCACCCGCTCGGCGGCGTCGCCCGCGTTCCCCCAATAGACGAGCGTGTAGCCGAGGTCGGAGAGCGGGTCGCCGAGCGTCGACATCTCCCAGTCGAGTACGGCGATCACCTTTCCGGGGTCGTTGCGGTCCAGGATCATGTTCCCGAAGCGGTAGTCGCCGTGGACGATCGTTGGCGGCGGCGAGGGTGGGATAGCGGCGTTCAGGCGGCGGATGAGCTCGTCGATCTGGGGCAGTTCACGCGTCTTGTTGGCATCCCACTGCTTCGACCAGCGCACCACCTGGCGCTCGAGGTACCCTTCGGCCCGGCCGTGGTTCTCGAGCCCGACCGCCCTGTAGTCGATCGCGTGCAGCTGGACGAGGGTATCCACCAGGGCGTGGCTCATTCGCGTCCGTTCGGCCTCCGTCTCGGCGAACCCTTCGGGCAGGTCGGCGATGATGATCACGCCGTCGCGATACTCCATCACGTAGAACGGATAGTCGTTCACGGCGGTGTCTTCGCAGAGCCCGAACATCTTCGGCACGGGGAAGCCGGCCCGGGCGACGCCCTTCTGCACGCGGTACTCCCGCACCATGTCGTGAGCCGTGGGGAGGACGTGGCCGAGGGGCGGACGGCGCATCACCCAGGTGTTTTCGCCGCCGGTGACGAAGTAGGTGATGTTCGATCGGCCGTCGCCGATGATCTTGAAGTCGAGGGCGACATCGCCCCCGGGGATGTGCTCGGCGAACCAGCGCGAGACGTTCTCGTAGTTAATGCCCGGTGGGATGTCAGCAGTCATGGTGGGCGGAGTATACGTCGCGGGCGGTTGTGGCCAGTAACGCGCCAGTTCCGCTCTCAGCCGCGACGATGTAGGAGAGCGGTCGTCTGGTAGATCAGCCGAGCGAACGCTCCGGCGGTCAAGAGCGCTACCTCGGACCGGATGACTGACTCGTGAAGCGTTACCAGCTTGCCCGGCCTCGCGAAGCTCGTACGGCGCAACGAGCCGGAATTCATATCTTCATCTCCCAGGTGGATGGCGCATGGATCTCCGTAGGGGTTGCTGGTCACCTGACAGACGACCCAATCACCCCGGCCGCTCTCCGCCAGGACCACGGCCGGGCGAAGCTTCGCGCCGGTCAGGTCAGAGAACGGGAAACGAACGAGAACTACGGCACCTGTTGCGGATGGCGCCACGCCTCATCCTCTTCTGGCAGAAGCCAATCGCTGAACGCTACGTCTCCGGGTCTGATGCATGACCCTTCTCCGGTCCGCAGCGCGCCGGCCCTGAGGAGATCGAGAAGCGCTGCCGCCTGTTCGTCGCTGAGCGCCGCCACGAGGCCGAGTAATTCGTCCCGGTCGAGCATGCCTCAAATCATACCTGGTTTGATGGGGGCCATCCGCCAGTCCTCCACCCAGCCAGCTCACGTCTCCCTATACTCACGCTCGGGCCCGCCAGCGGCCACGCCTTACTGGGAGTCCACCATGGAACATTCGCCCGTCTATCAACTCGCCGATGAATTTGTGACCCGCTATGCCGCCCTCGACCCTATTGCCGCCACCGGTATGGGCGTCCCCGGCCATGAAGATCGGCTCACCGACTTCTCGCCGGAGGGCATCGCCGAGCGTGACGACCTCTACCGCGAGATCTCCGCACGCCTCGCGCCCGCCCCGGTCACCAGTGAGCGCGACCGCATTGCCCGCGACGCGATGCAGGACGTGATCGACCTCCGTCTCGCCCGTTCCGCCGCGGGCGACCCGT
>JANMTH010000494.1:0-2972 GCA_031390305.1 Thermoflexaceae bacterium | reverse complement strand
CCGCGCTGGACCTGGTAGAGGTCGAGCTTGCCCCAATCGATGAACATGCCCTGGTTGTCGTCGCTGAATTCGCCAGGGAGGACGAGGTCTTCAATCGCCTTTTCGAAGGGCGCCGCGCCGACACGATCGAAGAATGCGTTGAAGTTCTCGTCGCCGCTTCGATCGCGTTCATAGAGGGCGATGATCCGTTCGGTCGCTTCGGGGGCGCGCTTGGCGGGGAGGCGGACCTTGAGCTGGGTGCCGAAGCGGACGTTCCCTTCGTCGTAGGAACCGCCGACGAAGAGGTGGTAGGCGGGGAGCTGCTGGTCGCCGACCTTCATGGCGGCGCCGTGGAAGCCGATGTTCGCGAGATGGTGCTGGCCGCAACCGTTGGGGCAGCCGCTCATCTTGACGTGGACCTGCTTCGTCAGTGGGTCGCTGATGTTGAGGAGCTCGAGACGGTCCTGGATGGCCGTGTTGAGGCCCATGGAGCTGGTGATCCCGAGCTTGCAGGAGTCCGTGCCAGGGCAGCTCACGACATCGGTGATGCCGTTCGCGCCGCCATCGCCGAGGCCCAGCTCGCGGAGCTTCGTCCAGACTTCGAAGAGGCTCTCGTCGCGCACCCAACGGAGGACGATGTTCTGTTGGACGGTGGTGCGGGCGCGTCCGCCGCAGTAGTCGCGCATGATCCGGGCGATGCCGTGGAACTGCTCGGGCTTGAGATCGCCGCGCGTGACCTTCACCTCGACGGTGCTGAAGCCTTGCTGGCGTTGGGCGCGGACGTTCGAGGCGGCGAAAGCGGTGAACTCGCGGCGGTCGCCGTTCGGCTGATCGTAGTAGGGCCTACGAGCGGGGGCGCTGCTCTCTTCGTCGTCGTGGAAGAGGAAACGGTCGGGGCGGAAGTCGCGCCCGCGGGTCCAATCGCCCTCGAGTTCTTCATCGACCATGCGGCGGAATTCGTCGATGCCGACGCGGTCGATGAGGAACTTGATGCGGGCCTTGGCGCGGTTCTTGCGGAGCTCGTCGGCACGTTCGAAGAGGCGGATGACGGCCTCGGAGACTTTGAGGAACTCGTCCATCGGGGAGAAGGCGTAGAGCTGGTATCCGACGCGGGGCATGATGCTGGTGCCGCCGCCGGTGCGGATCTCGAAGCCCCTGACGCCGTCCTGGATGCGGGGGATGAAGCCGAGGTCGTGGATGTTGGTGATGGCGATGTCGCGGTCGTTGCTGCTGAAGGCGACTTTGAGCTTGCGGGGGAGGAGCTGGGAAAGGGGGTTGCGGAGCCAGTAACGGGCGAAGGCGGCGGCGTAGGGGGTGGGGTCGAAGAGTTCATCCGGGTGGACGCCGGCCCAGGGGTCGCCGGTTACGTTGCGAACCGTGTTCCCGCAGGCTTCACGCGTGGAGACGCCGGTGCGCGCGAGGATGTGGAGGGCCTCGGCGGCCTTCATGATCGGCATGTGATGGAACTGGAAGTTCTGGCGGGTGGTGATGTGGCCCTTGCGCAGCGGGGCGATGCGTTCCGCGACCTCGCCGAAGGCGTCCATCTGGTCGGCCGTGACGGTGCCGAGGGGGAGCTTGCAGCGGATCATCTGGACGCCAGGCTGGCGCTGGCCGTAGACGCCCTGTTTGAGGCGGAAGCCGATGAACTGGTTCTCGATCCACTGGCCATCGAGGTAGCGGGTGGCCTCGGTGTCGAAGTCTTGGAGCTCTCGTTCAAGAGTTGGAAGGATCTTGCCGGGTTCGTCGGTGTAGACGATCGTTTCGACTGCGGGCATGGACGGTTCCTCGTAGGCCGGGGGAAACACCCCGAGTTGTGGCCATCCACGGTAACAAGCGGAGGGCTTGCCGGCAATGGATAATGTTGATAAAGTCGAGTAAATCGCTCATCTTTGGTGTTTCAGTGTCCCCTATCGTCCAATTCACGCCGGGAGAGCTTACGGCGCTCAACGACCGCTTCGAATCCGCTGAGCCGGGCGAGATCGTCCGCTGGGCGGTTGAGACGTTCGGCGACGGGCTGAGCGTCGGCGCCAGCTTTGGCGGCGCCTCGGGCGCGGCCATCCTCCATATGACGGCGATGCTGAAGCCCGACGTGCACGTGTTCGCGCTGGATACGGACTACCTCTTCGAAGAGACGCACGCCAACATGCGGGAGAGCGTGGAGAAGCTCGGCCTGCAAAACCTGCGGGTCTACAAGTCGAAGCTGACGCACGAGGAGCAAGCCCGGCAGCACGGCGCGGCCCTCTGGATGCGCGACCCGGACCTCTGCTGCGAGCTGCGCAAGGTGGAGCCGAACGCGCGCGCACTTGATGGGAAGATGGCCTGGATCGCCGGGCTGCGGCGGGACCAGAGCGAGGCGCGGGCGAGTGTCCCAATCGTCGCCTGGAACGAGCGGTTCGGCCTCATCAAGATCAATCCGCTGGCGAACTGGGATGAAGCGCGGACGTGGAAGTACGTGCTCGACAACGGGGCGCCGTACAACGTCCTCCTGAACCAGGGGTACACGAGCATCGGCTGTTACAACTGCACGCTGCCCGGTGTTCAGGGGAGAGCGGGGCGCTGGCAGGGGTTCGAAAAGGACGAGTGCGGGCTGCACACCTAGGGCTGATTCGAAGTAGCGCCAGGCCGTTCCTGG
The DNA here is from genome assembly GCA_031390305.1 of Thermoflexaceae bacterium. Lineage (GTDB taxonomy): Bacteria > Chloroflexota > Dehalococcoidia > Tepidiformales > Tepidiformaceae > JANMTH01. Next base: position 361 of record JANMTH010000494.1, on the reverse strand, counting down.
CGGCGGACCGCGGGCGTACCCTTTTGCTGGAGAAAGACACTGACTGACCGAGGATTCGTGATCTGGTTCACCGGGCTTTCGGGCGCGGGCAAGAGCACCCTGACGGAGGCGTTGGCGCCGCTGCTGCGGGAGCGTGGGAGGAGGGTGGAGGTGCTCGATGGCGACGCCGTTCGGCTCAACCTCTCGAAGGGGCTGAGCTTCAGCAAGGAAGACCGCGATACGAACATCCTCCGCATCGGGTTCGTGGCGAATCTCCTGGCGCGGAACGGGGTAGCCGTGATCACGGCGGCGATCTCGCCCTACCGCGAGACGCGGGACGCCAACCGGAAGCTGATCGAGGCTGACGGCGCGGTCTTCATCG
>JANMTH010000474.1:0-2684 GCA_031390305.1 Thermoflexaceae bacterium | reverse complement strand
GTAGCGCTGGTTAACGGCGCGGCGGAAGGCCGCGTGGGAAAGCGAAGCTTCAAAGCAGCAAAGTGAAGGAAAGCTGGCGCGGTGATGGGGGCTTGCCTTCGCTTTGGAGCCCCTCGTTCCTTTCGGAGCTTCGCGTTCAATGCCGGGCGACGGCCGCTTCGACCAGGGCCGTGAGGTCGGCGGGGCCGGCGGAGGGCGTGAGCGCCAGCCGCCCTTCGGCGATGGCGCGGAGCGTTTCACAGAGGAGCGGCCGCTCGCGGAGGACGCCGCGCCTCCGGATCTCCTTGAAGAGCAGCGTCTCTTCGGGATTCGGCTCCGGCGTCATCCGGAAGAGCGACATATACGACAGCCAGAGTGGCTTCGTCTCGGGATCGAAGATCGGGTAACGGCAGAAGGCGACGGCCGCTCCGCGATCCACGTCGCCCGTCACGAGGTGCATCAGGCAGCCCGACTCGCGCTTTCCTTCGTGCATGAGTTCCGCGATCACGGCCTGCCAGGTGCCAACGGGTCCATCGGGGAGGGCGGGATGGTCGTTGATGAAGGTGAAGCGACGGTAGAGCGCTTCGGTGGCGATGAGCATATACCCGAACATAACGCCGAGGGCGAAGTCGTACGTTGCCAGGCGGTGGGCTACTTCGGCGTCGAACTCGGAGCGCCAGGGGGCGAGCGGCTCGCCGGGCCTGGTGACCCTGGCGCCGCGGGCCTTGCGGAAGGCCACCGAGGAGAGCGTTTCGAGCGGGATGCCGCAGCCGCGGACGAGGCCGATGAGGCGGTCCGTCGCTTCGGATTCGCCAGCCTCGCGGTTCACGAAGACCACGGCGATCTCGACCGGGAGGCCGCCGTCGATCGCCCGCAGGGCGTACTCCAGCGCGCCGGAGGAGCCGGGCCCGCGTCCGGTCGTCAGCCAGGCGATGCGGAGCTTATCGGTCATTGCCTGACAGCCTCAATCCCGGCCGTTAGCACGAAGAGTGCGGTCCGCGACGTTCGCATAAACATCCGCTTTGCTCCTTTCGAACCTCTGCGTTGATCCCTGGTCTGGCGGTCACTCGCCGGGGTCGTAGCGGGCCTCGATCTCGCGCAGTTCGGTCTCATCTTCGTCGAAGCGGCGCTGAACCTTCTGGATACGGAGTTCGGCTTCGCCGAGGATGGTGCGCAGGCGATCGACGAGGGTCGCGCCCTCCTCGTAGATGGCGAGCGACTCCTCGAGGCCGAGGTTGCCCTGTTCGAGCAGCCGTGCCCTGTCTTCGAGCGTCCGGTAGAGGCTTTCGAAGGTCTCTTCGCTCTCTTTCCGCGCGCGCGGCATCAGCTCACCTCCACCCAGAATGCGCCGTCACTGACGGCAACGGAGAGCCTATCGCCTCCGCGTACTTTGCGGACGGTGCGGACGACCTTCCGGGACCTCGCGTCCTGGACGATGGCGAATCCGCGGGCGAGGGTGGCGTGTGGGTTGAGGGCGCCAAGACGGCCGGCGACCTCATCCGTGCGGCCGCGGTTGGCGGCCAGCGCACGTTCGAGGACGCGGAAGATCTGGTCCGCCTGGAGGCTGACGTCGCGCGTGAGAGCGCCGGCGTCCGGTCCCGCGCGTTCCACGCGGCGGGCCGAAGACTCGACGCGAGCGGCGGCCTGGCCGATCGCCCGGCGGCCGTTGCCGGCGAGGGCGCGGTCCATTCCGAGAAGGGCGCGCAAGACCTCGCGGATGTCGGGCGTGGAGCGTTCGACGGCGGCGCTCGGTGTTGGGGCGCGGAGGTCGGCGACGTAGTCGGCGATCGACTCGTCGGTTTCGTGGCCAACGCCGGAGACGACGGGCACGGGCATGCCGAAGACGGCGCGGGCCACGGCTTCGCTGTTGAACGCTGAGAGGTCTTCGGCGCTGCCACCGCCGCGGGCGAGGATGACGAAGTCGAGACCGGGTTCGTGGGCAAGGGCGCGGAGGGCGCCGGCGATCTCGCCCGGTGCTTCGGGGCCCTGGACGGTGGCGGCGGCGAAGACGAGGGTGGCCAACGGCCAACGGCTGGCGAGGACGTTTTTCACGTCCTGGAGGGCGGCCCCGGCGGCTGAGGTGACGAGGCCGATGCGTAGCGGGAAGCGGGGCAGCGGACGTTTGCGACCCGGCTCGAAGAGGCCCTCCGCTTCGAGCCGCAGCTTCAACTCTTCGAAGCGGGCGGCGATGATGCCAACACCTTCGGGCCGGACGAAATCGCAGACGAACTGGAGGTCGCCGCGCTGGGCGTAGACGGTGAGGCGGCCGTGGGCGAGGACGCGGTCGCCGTCCTTCAGCTGCATCCCGGGCATCGTGTCGCGGAAGAGGACGGAGCGGAGGACGCCGGCCGAATCCTTGAGCGAGAAGTAGCGGTGGCCGAGCTGGGAGCGGTTGTAGTTCGAGACTTCGCCGACGATCCAGAGGTCGCTGAAGATCTCGTTCGCTTCAAGGACTTCGCGGAGGAAGGCGACGACGGCGCCGACGCTGAGGGCCTGCATGGCCAAATGCTAACAGGGACGGTCTGCTCCCGGCAGCCCCGCGAACCATGCGGTCGAGGGAACGCTACGACCTACGAGATGGCTCGACGCACTTCGTCAAGAAAAACCTGCGTGTCAAGGAAGTAGCTAGGATAAGCACGCTTCAAGCCTGCGACATTAGAAACCGACACCAAAACCACGTCCCTCCGCGAGGACTTAGAAGTCTC
>JANMTH010000473.1:0-2848 GCA_031390305.1 Thermoflexaceae bacterium | reverse complement strand
GCCGTCGCCCGCGTCATCTTCGGCGGCGAGATGAACATCCAGGCGCCGCCGAACCTCAGCTACGACCTCTACCCGCGCCTGGTGGCGGCGGGCCTGAACGACTGGGGCGGGGTTTCGCCGGTCACGCCGGACCACGTGAACCCGGAGGCGCCGTGGCCGCACCTGGAGGAGCTTCGCACGAACACGGCCGCCTGCGGCAAGGTCCTCACGGAACGGCTGGCGATCTATCCCGGCCATGCCCTCGATGGCGACCGCTGGCTCGACGAGGCGCTGCGGACGCCCGTTATCCGGGCGATCGACGGAGAAGGGTTCGCCCGCGCCGAGGAGTGGTCGCCCGGCGAACTGACCGCTATCCCGCCGGGTTACGAAGATGTCCTGACGCCTCACGAGCCGCGTGCCCGCGAGCACGTGAGCGCCGATGTCGCGGCGATCATCGAACGCGGAGTGGCCGGGGCCGGGCTTTCGGAGGCGGAGGTGACGAGGCTCTTCACGGCGCGCGGCGAAGACTTTTTCGCCGTCTGCGAGGCGGCGGACCGGCTGCGCCAGGCGGCGAACGGCGAGACGGTGACGTACGTCGTCAATCGCAACATCAACTACACGAACATTTGCTACTTCCGCTGCCAGTTCTGCGCCTTTTCCAAGGGCAAGCTGAGCGAGAACCTGCGCGGCCAGCCGTACGACCTTGGGCTCGACGAGATTCAGCGGCGCGTGACGGAAGCCTGGGAGCGGGGCGGCACGGAAGTCTGCATGCAGGGCGGCATTCATCCGGAGTACACCGGGCAGACATACATCGACATCGTGAAGGCGGTGAAGGCCGCTGTGCCGGGAATCCATGTGCACGCGTTCAGTCCGCTTGAGGTGTGGCAGGGCGCGGAGACGCTGGGTATTTCGCTCGAGGCGTTCCTTACCCAGCTGAAGGAGGCGGGCCTGGGTACGCTGCCGGGGACGGCGGCGGAGGTATTGGACGACGAGGTTCGGGCGACGCTTTGCCCCGACAAGATCAACACGGCGCAGTGGCTGGAAGTGCAGGAGGCGGCCCACAAGGTGGGGTTCCGGACGACTTCGACGATCATGTACGGCCATGTTGATGGGCCGGTGAACTGGGCGCGCCACATCCTCCGGCTGCGGGAGCTGCAGGCGCGGACGGGCGGAATGACGGAGTTCGTGCCGCTGCCCTTCGTGCACATGGAGGCGCCTATCTACCTGAAGGGCAAAGCGCGGAAAGGGCCGACGTTCCGGGAGGCGGTGCTGATGCACGCTGTTGCTCGCCTGGCGCTGAACCCGCACATCACGAACATCCAGGTCTCGTGGGTAAAGATGGGGCCAGAGGGCGCGCGGGCCTGCCTCCAGGCCGGGTGCAACGACCTCGGCGGAACGCTGATGAACGAGAGCATCACGCGGGCGGCGGGCACCCAGCACGGGCAGGAGCTGCCACCGGAGCGAATGGAGGAGATCATCCGGTCGATCGGCCGGACACCGTTGCAGCGGAGCACGGCGTATGGGACGCCGCCGCAGGACCAGGTGGTGCGTTCGTACCATGCCACTGAGCTTGAGCCGATCATCCTTACGCCGGTGAAGAAGTACGCCCGCGAGGAGCGCAATCGCACGGCCCAGCCCGTCGGATGAGCGGTGGCTACGGGCATGCGGCTGACGGTCGAACCCTCACCCCCGGCCCCTCTCCCAGTGCGCTGGGCGAGGGGAGCATGACGGCTGGACGGGCCACCCGGCGTGTGTTCGGGACGTTTGCCGGGTAGTATTCATTCAGCGTCAACGGTGCACTCCGCGTGTACCTGGCGCCGCGGGACGAATTCGCCCGGACGGGCTCGAGTTCCACTTGAGCGGCGGGCATGCGGCTGACGGTCGATCCCTCACCCCGGCCCCTCTCCCAGTGCGCTGGGCGAGGGGAGCATGACGGCTGGGCGGGCCACCCGGCGTGTGTTCGGGACTTTTGCCCGGTAGTATTCATTCAGCGTCAGACTGCTCCGTTTTGGCTGCCGCAATCCGCCTGATCAGTGCACGTGCCGCGACATCACGTGAACAGACCGAATATGTACGACGACATCGAAGGTAATGACATGCTCGAAGAGTACGACTTCTCGAACACGGTCCAGGGAAAGCACTACAAAGCGTACTGGGCGAGCCGCGGGCTGGTCCCCCTGGACGATGACCTGAAGCCCAGGTTCCCGGACGCTGAAGCCGTGAATCGAGCCCTTCGGGTGTACCTGGCGCTGCGCGAGGAGTTCGCCAGGTCCGCGTAGGGCGAGTGCTCACGCCGGGCCCCGGCGCAATCCGCCTGATCAGCGCACGTGCCGCGACATCACGTGAACATACCGAATATGTACGACGACATCGAAGACGATGACATGCTCGAAGAGTATGATTTCTCGAACGCCGTCCAGGGAAAGGACGCGGGACTGATTACTTCGAAGACGGTGCTCGTGACGCTGGACGAGGACGTGGCCAAGGAGTTCCCCACCGCGGAATCGGTGAACCAGGCGTTGCGCGTGTACCTGGCGTTGCGGGACGAATTCGCCCGGACGGGCTGAATTCCACTTGAGCAGTGTTCGCGGGGCTGACGGTAGACCCTCACCCCGGCCCCTCTCCCAGTGCGCTGGGCGAGGGGAGGAATGGGGCCGGCCGGACGGGATTCGCACAAACAAACAAAGGGGCGCCGATGGCGCCCCTTCTGTTCTCGCGGCTTTGGGCCTACGTCTGGTCAGCGGCGGTGGCGTCTTCCGTCGTGCCCTTGTTCTTGTTCGGGCAATCGTAGTCACCTTCGGCGGCCTGGGCGTCGATAGACGGCGTCTGCGGAAGGCCGTGGTGGCCGGCTGCCTGACGGTACTGATGC